>JAFDXA010000142.1 GCA_018268185.1 Bacteroidota bacterium | reverse complement strand
TTCTTCCTTTTTCTTATGTTTATGTTTTGGCATTTCTTACTGCTATACTGATTATTTTAACAAAGCTGTTACCACCACCACTACAATCGAAAGACTACTCAGGATGATCGGAACGATCTGTTGTGACCTGCTTGAACTTGCAATCTTTGTTTTGTTCGGCTCAACATATACTACGTCATTCGGCTTGAGGTAGTAATATTCTGAGTTAAGAAAATTGCTGGAATTGAGGTCGATATGCCTGGTAACACGTTCGCCGTTTTCTTCCCTGATCAATAACACATTATCCCTGCGGCCATAGATGGTAAGATCTCCTGCCAGGCCAAGAGCCTTGATCAATGAAATTTTTTCACTTGGAACAGTAATTACTGTTGGCTTTGCAACTTCTCCCAAAACTGTTACTTCAAAATTCAGGTAACGTATATCAACTATTGGGTCAACCAACAGTTTTTTATCAAGTATTATATTGGTGATTTTCTCTTTGAGCTGGGTTTTGGTAAGACCGGCAGCCGTTACATTACCGATTATCGGCAATTGAACATTACCATCCGGGTTAACCAGGTAACCGCCAGCAAGGGTTTCACCACCTGATGCAGATGCGATCCTTGTTACAGCAGCACTCGACGGATTGAACATTGCTGATGCTTCAGCATTCAGACTGCTGATCGAAATTGTAAGAATATCGTTACGCTGGATGGGCGCTTCAACAATTGCCAGGTTAGACTTAAAAGAAGCGTCTTGTACATTTTCAAAGTAAGCTACCTTCCCGGTTGTGGCGCAAGAGACCAAAAAAACTGACATTAAAATGAATCCTATGAACCTGCTAGCCATAATATTACCATTAGGGTTAATTTATTTATAAACATAAATATTGGGAAGCTTTTAGATAGGGTTGGAGGTAAGGTCTTCCGGATAGGCTAAAGGTGGTGGTATTTTGGTAGGATAAGAGAGGTAAGTGTATAGATAATTAAGAATGAACTTAGTAATGCTATATCCTGAGCGTAAAAATACTACATAAAATATAAATTCCAAATTAAACGGACTTTATTTTTAATCCCGGCCACATATTTTTAATAACAACAATGCAGCTAAGTAATGCGATTCCTAATTTGAAAATCAACTCTTTACGATACTGCATCTGCAAAATAGGGTGTAAAATCGCACCCCAATAGACCTATAAATACCAAAAAGGGGCGCCCGGTATACAGGCACCCCTCGACCAATAAACCAAACCTGCTATTTTTTAACCCGCTTTGTAATCGCTATTTCGCCATCTGCGTAACATTTTAGCTGCAGACTCCTGGTCGCGTTTTCAGCATTTATATAGTATGATGTTTGCCCGTCATACAGTACTTCGGTAACTGATTCAAGTATCTGGTAATCGCCGAAATTCCTCTTGAGGGACTCTGATACGGTCAGGGGCACTTCCGAGATCGATATATTCCTAGACAACCCCAAAAGTTCCCCGTCAGCATTATAGGCTGCGGTGAGTTTTCGCTGGTTCAATTCAAATGAAGCAAAAAACAGGTCATTGGATTCCTTCCAGCTTACCCCCCTGGCTCCGTTAAATTTTTTCTCAAAGGCTTCTTTTACTTCCCTGGTTACGTTGTCGCCCGTAAAAGCGAATGCAGAACCGGAAATAAATATGGCCAGTACTGCAATAATGGTTGTTAACTTTTTCATGTCTATACTTTTTAGTTTTTGAACGATATGCCTGCATTGAAACATATTGGCTCACTAAAGTTATAGAGCCATTAAAAACAGTTCTGATTCAAAATGATGAAGAACGTTAATGAATCTTTCATTTACCGATGAGCGGTAAACCAGCCTTTGGCATTTTTAGCACTTATGCCCACTAAATCCCGAACTGTGCTGCTTTTGGAGTTATTTATTAAGAAAAATGCAAAACTTGCGATGGCGGTGTTAAAAGGTGATCGTTGATTTGCCGATTTGCCTTTAATTTTAAGAATGAACTACCTGGCCCACGCATACCTTTCTTTTAACAGGGAAAACATCCTTGTTGGTAATATGATCAGTGATTTTGTAAAAGGCCGGAAAAAATATGATTACTCCCCCGATATTTTGCTGGGTATTAACCTTCACAGGTATATAGATGATTTTACGGATTCACACCAGATCACCAGGGAAATGAAAAACATATTCAAACCTCATTATGGTTTGTATGCCGGCGCTTTTACTGACATTGCCTATGACTATTTCCTGGCCAACGACAAAACAATTTTTCATGATCATGAAGCCCTGCTGCGATTCAGCCTGGATAGCTATAAGATGATTGACAAGAATGCTGACTTACTTCCTGCCGCTTTCCGCCAGATGTTCCCCTACATGAAACAACATAACTGGCTATATAATTACCGGCACCCAATGGGTATTGAAAAAAGTTTCCAGGGATTGGTAAAGAGGGCAAGGTATATGGATGATGCTCATACAGCCTTTGACCTTTTTACCGCCAACCTGGATCTTATGCAGGAATATTATGAAGATTTTTTTCCTTTGTTAAAAAAATTCAGTTCAGTTACCCTGGCCCGTTTACTAAACACTGATTAGGCTATCTTTGAAAAATACCAGCTGTGTTAAACCAGATAAACAGATTTGCTGATGCTACACTTTCGATTTTGGGTTACCGTTACAATAGTTATGTTTTGTATCTCATGTAACGACCAGCCTCAAACAGCCAGAAATACGATCATTCTAAAAGATTCCATTGCCGGCAAAGAAACCGCTAATCCTTACGTAACACATGATCAATCACCTATGGACATGAGCTACTATCCCCCCGAGTATCCACTCCTCAGGATGAATGGGACTGATTCCCTTAACCTGGTAGCAAGAGTTATTTACAGCCGGCCGCAGAAAAAAGGAAGGATGATATTTGGTGATAGTGATAAAAGCATACGCCCTTATGGAAAAGAATGGCGGCTGGGCGCCAATGAAGCCACTGAGATTGAATTTTTCAAACCTGTAAGCATTGATGGAAAAAAAATTGACAAGGGCCGTTATATCATTTACTGCATCCCTTATCCCAATCGCTGGATAATTGTATTGAACAGCAACCTTTACACCTGGGGCCTTCATATGGACACATCCAGGGATATCTTTAAAACAACCATTCCTGTTCAGCAACAAAGACCATCAGTTGAAGATTTCACCATGCTGTTTGAAAAATCCAGCACCGGCGCCAACCTTCTCATGGCATGGGGCGATGTAAAAGCTGAACTCCCTATTTCATTTTCCAAATAAATTTTGGCACAGGCAAGGGAATAAGGATATTTACAACATGTGTGGTATAGCCGGAATTATTTCACCCGACAAACGTATTCTTAATTCAGCAGTATTGAAGAATATGGCTGATGCGTTGGCCCACAGGGGGCCTGATGGTGAAGGTTTCTGGATAAACAACAACTTCACTGCAGGGTTTGCACACCGCAGGCTTTCCATTATCGACCTCTCTGAAGCCGCCGCCCAGCCCATGCATTACCTTCACCAGTACAGCATCGTTTACAATGGTGAAATATATAATTACATAGAGTTAAAAAGAGAACTGAAGAAATCAGGATATCATTTCAACACTGAAAGTGATA
>JAFDXA010000141.1 GCA_018268185.1 Bacteroidota bacterium | reverse complement strand
GGGAGCCAGTTCGTATTTCTGGAAACAGAAACACAACATCATTCATCATACCTATACCAATGTTGATGGCGTGGATGACGACATAGCCAAAAGCCCTATCATTCGCCAATGCGAATCACAGAAATGGGTGCCGGCGCACCGCATACAACACCTGTATCTTCCATTCGTGTATTCTCTTTCTACCATTTTCTGGATCTATATCATGGATTTCACGAAGTACTTTACCCATAAAATTTACACAACGGAAGCATGGAAGATGTCGCTAAAGAACCATGTTATTTTCTGGGCAACCAAGATTTACTATGTGATTTTTTATATAGTTATCCCGATACTCGTTTGGGGATGGCAGGCCTGGCTGATCGGCTATTTTGTAATGAATATCGTAATGGGGTTAACCCTGTCGCTGGTATTCCAGTTGGCGCACGTGGTGGAAAATACCGAGTTTGAATATGCGGCACTTGATCATTCAAAGCACATAGACACAGCCTGGGCAGAATTCCAGATCAGAACAACTTCCAACTTCGCCATGGATAACAGTGTGATTTCGTGGTTTGTGGGTGGACTGAATTTCCAGGTAGAACATCATCTTTTTCCGAAAATAAGTCATATCCATTACCCCGCTATCAGTAAGATTGTACAGCAAAAGTGCAGGGAATTTAATCTTACCTATAACTATTATCCTACCATGTTTGGGGCGCTGGCATCACATTTCAGAACAATGCGGATGCTGGGACGTGGGCCGGTGGTTACAACTGCTCCCGTAAAAGCAGCCGCCTGATCAGGGCTTGTATTTTGCCTCCTCAAAAATTGTTTCTGCAGGCATTCTCATTAGTTCAGCCAGTGATGTCTCAGGCTTTTTACTCATAAACTTTTTTACGATCTGCCAGCCGGTAAAGGAACCGATATTACCCGGTGATTCATCTCCCAATTCCTGCGTCTTAGGCCCTTCAGCTATATAGTTCTTGTTGATATTATTATCAACTGTCTGCAGAAAATTGTTCTGAATAAAAAGATCCCATATCTGGGCCTCATGCTTGTAACAATCTTTCAGTTGTTTTTCAGTGTAACCTATCAGCATATATTCTTCTTTAAAAGGAAGAAGTTTGCTGAGCGCATACAGCCTTTTACCTTTTTCAACCATTAGCACTACGAGGGCGGCATCTTCGTTTTTTTCCGGGAACATATCCAGTACGACATTCTTTATGCAGTTAACCGATATGTAGGCAGGCTCAAAGCGATTGGATAAGTAAGCAGCATATACTTCCTGTACAGAAGGATTGCTGTACATGCTTGCTGTTTTACCGAGGTGATGATGCAGCCCAACCACGAAGGCATCGTCGGTAAGAATATCTCCATAACCATCCAATGGGCCGATATAAGTAATGATTTTTTTGGGAGCTTTGTATGCAGGGAAATAATGGTTGAGGTATTGCAATCCTTTTTTAATCTCATTTTCATAGGGGCTGAAATCACTGAATATTTTTTCAGCGGTATCATATACAGGCCTGTAGGCAGTTATAAAACTCTTTACATAGTCGGCGATACTGTCTGCCGACCAGCGTGGATCTGTATTCAGTATCGTGCCGATAAAATTTTCTCCGAAAGAAGGATACCTGGCAATAAGCGGATCCAGTTGGGCAGCAAGTTTATTGGTATCAAGCGTGAAAAGATCTTTTTCAAAACGACGGGTAGTCAGTTCAACCTTGATGTTTGATACATCGGGAGTTTTGTTATTACTGCCACAGGAGATCAGCATGCACAACACAGCCAAACTTATTAAAAAACGCATAATGGATTGATTTAACTTTGCAAAGCAAATGTATTTATAGATAACGGTAAAGTTAAAACAGGTAACAACGGGTTCATGAAAATCATTTTAGCACAACAGAACTACCATATCGGGAATTTTGAAAGTAATACCCGGAAAATAATAGCAGCGGTTGAATCGGCCAAGCAGCAGGGAGCAGACATCGTTGTGTTCAGCGAACTCTGTATCTGCGGTTATCCTCCCAGGGATTTCATGTACTTCAAAGATTTCATCAATAAATGTTACCAGGCCATTGATGAGATAAAGCAACATGCCGACGGTATTGCCGTGTTGGTAGGAAGCCCGCAACGCAATGCGCTTGTTGAAGGTAAAGACCTGTTTAATGCAGCCTGGTTCCTGGCCGATAAAGAAGTGAAACAGGTGATACAGAAAACATGCCTGCCCACTTATGATGTGTTTGATGAAGACCGTTATTTTGAACCTGCGGCTGCCTGGAACCTTGTTCATTACAAAGGCAAAAAAATAGCTGTTACGATCTGCGAAGACATCTGGAACCTCGGTAACAATCCACTCTACCTCTATTGCCCCATGGATAAACTGATGCCATTACAACCGGATGTGATGATCAATCTCTCGGCATCTCCTTTCGACTATACACATGAAGAAGACAGGAAGGCTGTTGTAAAAGCCAACGTACAGAAGTATAAGATACCTATGTTCTACTGCAATGCGGTGGGCAGCCAAACAGAAATTGTTTTCGATGGCACTTCACTCGTGTTT
>JAFDXA010000140.1 GCA_018268185.1 Bacteroidota bacterium | reverse complement strand
ATCATCAGAACCGATGATAATTTCCGGGATGCTGCCATTGATTGGCTTTATACAGGTAATAATATCAGTCAGCACGTTGTTCCATTGTTTGACGAGTACGATGTTGTGATCACGCAGGGATTCATTGGTTCAACCGATGAAAATGAAAGCACCACGCTTGGGCGTGAAGGAAGCGATTATACTGCCGCCATTTTTGCCAACCTGCTCCCGGGTGAGAGTGTAACTATCTGGAAAGATGTGGATGCTGTTATGAATGCCGATCCGAGGGAATATCCTGCTGCAACAATAATCCCGGCTCTCAGTTTTTCGGAAGTGATTGAAATGGCATATTATGGTGCACAGGTGATACATCCAAAAACCATCAAGCCTTTACAGAACAAGAATATTCCATTATACGTAAAGAGTTTTATTGATCCCTCCTTACCGGGTACTTCTATCAGCGGTTCTGTTCCGAGAAACCTGCCACCGATCATTGTTCAGAAAAAGAACCAGGTGCTTATCCGTTTCAAATCAAAGGATTTTTCATTTGTGGAAGACAAGCCCGTTCAGCAATTGCATGAATTGTACAGCAATCTTAAAATGAAACCGAATCTTTCCCAGAATACGGCCATCTCATTGCTTTGCTGTTTTGATGATCATGTTGAAAAGATCGAAAAACTGGCAGGAGCCGCTTCTGAAATATTTGATGTGGAAGTTGAAAAAAACCTGCTCTTACTTACGATCCGGCATTATACAGAAGAATCGATCAGTGAACTCAGTTCCGGCAGGCAGATCGTATTGATGCAGAAAACACAGGAAACAGTACAGGTATTGATGAGACAGGGGTGAATGTGAAGATGTGGAAATTTGAAAATTTGGAAATGAGTCAATTTAAAATGCCCATGCTGTTTCCTGCCTTTGTAGCAACTAGTTCTACATTCAAAATTCCTTGTTCCTTGTTCGATATTGAGGATGTGAAGATGTGGAAATGTGATGATTAGCAAGTTTGAAATGTGCCAATTTGAGAATGCAATAATTGGCATTATCATCAACTCGCCAAACATCCTAAACCCTCTAAACCTTCCAAACCCACTAAACCCCTAAACTTTTCAACCTCTCAAACCCTAAACCTTCCTCCCTCAATCCACCACGTACTCTCCTTTCTTGTTAACGAGGATCACGGGCAATTGTTTTTTCTGTTCAAAGTAGTCGTA
Source organism: Bacteroidota bacterium (assembly GCA_018268185.1). GTDB lineage: Bacteria > Bacteroidota > Bacteroidia > Chitinophagales > Chitinophagaceae > Ferruginibacter. The sequence continues at coordinate 3,845 of JAFDXA010000140.1, read as the reverse complement.
CACTTCCTTGATATTGTGATTAAACCCCTGCAGGTATGGGTTGTTCTTAATGATAGCGCTGAGGTAGTCGAATGATTTCTTAACGTTGTAGCGCACAGGAAACACATGCACAGGAATAAACTCCTGGCCTTTCGCCTTCACATTACTGGCAATGATGTAAACTTCTTCAATGGGCACATCACTGATGGGGATGCAACCCGTAGAAACACAGTTACCATGTATGTAAATCGCATTACCCGGGCGCAAAGAATCACTTAAAATCCTGTCGGAAGCGTTGGGATAATTCAAACCCAGTGAAAGATGATAATTGCTGTTCGGGTTGAATTCATTGATATGATAAAAACCCTCAGGCACCTGGTAATCGCCTTCCATGCGCTTGGGCCCCATCGTACCGCTCTGCATACAAACCTTATATGTTTTAAATAACCTGTAAGGTTCTTTCAGGCTGTTCTTAACCCAAACCTCCAGTTGCCTGTCGTATTTAAAGGAACGGATATACATTGCCTCCGGGGGCCAGTTCAGGTTCTGCTTTTCAAACTGCTTTTTTACCGAATCTTCCATACGGCTGAATACATCAGATACCCTGTACGAAGAACGTTGCGGCCCCCCGTAAGAATTCTGTGCATGCAGATTTGCCGTGGTAAAGGCAAAAAACATTGCCAGACTAAAATATTTTAGTGCTTGCTTCATCACATCATGTAAATGGAACTGCCAGGATTCCGGATCACTAAATCCGGGAGGTGAAAATAAATAAATTATCCTTTTTAGCGTGTTAAAAACCACTCAATATGCGGAATTTACTTAGAAACAGGGCAGTTTTACGGCTTCGGGCCAACGCATAATACTGGTTCTTAATTTAACGATAATAACCAGGATGCAGTTAACCCTTCAACTTTAAACCTTAAACATCCTCACACTTATCACAAATTCCCCCTCGCTTCCTGCTCTCTTTCCAGCGCTTCAAACAAAGCTTTGAAATTTCCTTTACCGAAACTCTTAGCTCCTTTGCGCTGTATAAATTCAAAGAATAAAGTCGGGCGATCCTGTAATGGCTTACTGAAGATCTGCAACAGGTATCCTTCATCATCACGATCTATCAGTATTCCCAATTCACTGAGTGGCTTGAGGTCTTCATCGATCTGGCCAACCCTGTCCAGCACATCTTCATAATAACTGGCCGGTACTTTCAAAAATTCCACACCCCTGCTTTGCAATTCCGTTACGGTTTCAATGATATTATTGGTGGCAAGCGCTACGTGCTGTACTCCTTCTCCATTGTAAAACTCAAGATATTCTTCCACCTGGCTTTTCTTCTTTCCTTCAGCCGGTTCATTGATCGGGAATTTCACATAGCCGTTTCCATTGCTCATCACTTTACTCATCAGGGCTGAATACTCCGTGGAAATATCTTTATCATCAAAACTCAGGATATTGCGAAAACCCATAACATCTTCATAGAATTTAACCCAGGGATTCATCTGGTTCCAGCCTACATTGCCTACGCAATGATCTACATATTGTAATCCTGTTGATGCCGGGTTGAATTTCGATTTCCATTCAACAAACCCCGGCATAAACAATCCCTTGTAATTCTTTCTCTCCACAAAAATGTGAACGGTATCTCCGTAGGTATGAATGCCGCTCAACACGATCTCGCCGTGCTCATCTTTGAATGTTTCAGGCTGCATATAACTCTTTGCTCCACGTTTGGTGGTTTGAGCCCAGGCATCGGCTGCATCTTCTACCTTCAACGCAAGTACTTTTACGCCATCACCATGCCTGTAAACATGATCGGCAATTTCATTACCTGTACGTAAGGCTGTTGTTAACACGAATGTGAGTTTGTTCTGGCGGATCACATAGCTCACTTTATCCGTCACCCCGGTTTCCGGACCGGCATAGGCTACCGACTGGAATCCAAAGGCTGATTTGTAATAATGAGCTGCCTGCTTGGCATTGCCCACGTAAAATTCTACGTAGTCAGTTCCACCCAAAGGAAGAAAATCTGTTAAAGTATTGGTTGCTGTATTTTGAATCGCTGTTGCTGTTGACATGGTTTGAAATTTTAAAATATTTTTTTGATACAGGCATTGGTGCATAGCCATGCTTCATTGGCGTCGCACTCTTGTACATCAGTAAGTAACCGGGCAGGGTTAAATCAGCATTCCGAATCCATAGCAAGCGTGGTCATCAACAGGGAGTAGTTGATCCGCTTATCGCCAAAAATCTTATGAGGATAGTCAGGCTTCATGAAACTCAAAGATAATAATTGTAGCCAGAAGAAAAACCCTTGTGGAAATATGAAAATGTGAAATTATGCTATCTTCTTACTCCCACCTCCTCAACATTAAACATTCACCGCTCAACCTTAAACCCCATCCTCCTGGCATTAAACTTTCCAAACCCCGAACTTGCCCGCCCTCCTTCTCACCCCTATCTTTGCCCTATGAAAAAAGCTGGTATCCTCGGCGGCGGTCAGTTGGGCAGGATGTTGTTGCAGGCCGCAGCCAATTATCCTGTTGAGACTTACGTAATGGAAAATGATCCGCTATGCCCCGCGGCACATTTATGCCATCATTTTACTGTCGGCGACATCCGCAATTTTGATGATGTGTACAATTTCGGAAAGCACCTGGATGCACTAACAATAGAAATTGAAAGCGTTAACGCCGAGGCGCTGGAAAAACTGGAGGCAGAAGGTGTTCACATATATCCCAAACCAGCTGCACTGAAAACGATCAAAAATAAAATATCACAGAAAGAATTCTATAAAAGCAACAATATACCCAGCAGCGATTTTATCATCACCAATAACTTACCCGAACTGGAAGCGAAGAAAGATTTTTTACCGGCCGTTCATAAACTTGCAACCGGTGGTTACGATGGCAAAGGCGTGCAGGTAATTAAAAAAACAGATGATATCAAACTCGGTTTCAACGCCCCGGCCGTTCTGGAAAAAATGGTGCACATCAAAAAAGAGATCTCGATGATCGTAGCAACCGGTAACAACGGGGAAACCATTCTTTATTCGCCTGTTGACATGGTTTTTGATCAACGGCTTAACCTCCTTGATTACCAACTGAGCCCGGCAACACTTCCCGAAAAAGTTTTCTGGCGTGTTGAAGCGATCGCTATGAAAGTGGTAAAGGAACTTAAAAGTCCGGGCATATTTGCTGTTGAATTATTTGTTGATATTGATGATGATGTATTTGTAAATGAAACAGCCTGCCGTGTTCACAACAGCGGCCACCATACCATTGAAGCCTGCTACAGCAGCCAGTTCGATATGCTCTGGCGCATCATGCTTGGCTATCCATTGGGTAACCCGCAACCTATCATGCCGGCTGCCATTGTGAACCTTGTAGGTGCCGAAGGCTATGCAGGCAATGCTGTTTACGACGGACTTGAAAAAGTGCTTGCGATGGACAATGTGTTTGTTCACATCTACGGAAAACAGGAAACAAGGCCGGGCAGAAAGATGGGGCATGTTACCATCCTGAGTCATGAAAAGCAGGAACTGCTTCACAAAGCCAACCAGATAAAACATACACTTCGTGTGATAGCATAAAAAAAGTGAAACCATACGGTTCCACTTTGATATGTTACAATAGGGATTTTTAAAACGTTGATGATGTTGCTGCGAGCCCGGTTCCTCCGGTAACAAACACCCTGATCGTTCCGGCTGCCGGATAAATATTGCCCGGGTCACTTCCTTTGCTCCTTACATACAGGGTGTTGGTAAGATTCTGTATACCAGCCGAAGTTAGCGTTCCGCTCAGCACATTGTATTGCTCAACGCTGATACCTGATGGCGTTATTGTTCTGAGCAGGAAAATGGAAAAATT
>JAFDXA010000013.1 GCA_018268185.1 Bacteroidota bacterium | reverse complement strand
TGGCATCAGCATCTAATTATTATTTCAAAATATATCCTTATACCAATTCAGGTTCCAATATCAATTATAAAACAACGGCAGTTGTTCCCTCTACCAGTTGTGTTACGGCCGTTAGTCCGGGTGGAGGTTGTGCACCGGATTTAATTATTTCTGAGTATATGGAAGGTTCAGGAAATAATAAATACATAGAAATTGCGAATTACACGGGAGCAGATGTTAATCTCTCCAATTACAGGTTAAGGTTGTTCTCAAACGGGGCTGCAACGCCTACCAGCGATATATTGTTATCGGGCACCTTGAATAATCAATCAGTGATCGTATATAAGAATGCATCAGCTACTTTATATACAGGTACAGCAACCTCAAATGCTGCTGTTAATTTCAATGGAGATGATGCTGTAGGATTGTATAAAATATCTACAGCATCTTATGTGGATATATTCGGAAGAATAGGTGAGGATCCTGGTGCGGCATGGACTAGTGGTGCTTTTTCAACTGTTGATAAAACGCTTGTAAGAAATGCGACTGTTACATCAGGCATTACAGCAAATCCTGCTTCTGGATTTCCTACACTTTCAACAGAGTGGACACAGTATGCAACAGATGTGGTGAGCAACCTGGGATCGCATATCATGTCTTGCCCTGTTTGTTCATCTCCAACGGTCAATGCCAACACGATTTCATTCAGTTCAGTAGGTCAGTCAGCAATGACCATCAACTGGATCAATGGCGATGGAAACAAACGTATTGTAGTTATGAAAGCAGGAAGTGCAGTTACCGGCGCTCCATTGAATGCTATTTCCTACTCGGCTAACAGTATTTTCGGTTCGGGTGATGTTTTGAATGCAGGTGAGTATATTGTTTACAACAATACAGGTTCCTCAGTGAGCATCACGAACCTTGCTGGCGGACAAACATATTACTTCACTATTTTTGAATACAACTGTGCACCGGGCTCCGAAATTTACCTTACACCGGGTATAAGTTCAAGCAAGCAGACATATTCTATTATAACAGGAACTTCACCCGAAAGCCAGTATTGTGTAACCAGTACAACCGGTTATACTACTACGATCGACTTTGCTGCTACCGGCTCTTTCACTGGCAATACTTTCAGTGTTCAGTTGTCTGATGCTACAGGATCGTTTGCGTCACCTGTAACGATTGGAACATTGGTGAGCAATTTAAACAGTGAAACCATTACCTGCACCATACCAGCCAATACAGCATCAGGCACAGGTTACCTGATGAGGGTGGTGAGCAGTTCACCGGTTGTTACGGGTTCAGTTAGCAATCCGTTTGAAATCATCCTCTCATCTACTGCACAGGCGCCGGTAAGCGTTGTTTCCGACAGGTCGGGTTTCTGTTCAGATGATGCAGGCAATATAACGCTGACAGCTACCGGTGGTTCAGGAAATGTATTGTCATGGTTCAGTGGCTCCTGCGGCGGCACATTTGTTGGCAGTGGCAATCCCCTGGCTATTCCATCCCCATCAACAACGACAACTTACTATGCAAGATGGGCAACAGCCTGCAGCAATTCCAGCTGTGCCAGTGTTACAGTGAGTGTTTCTTCTTTGCCAACAGTTTCTGCAGGAACGGCGATCAACAGTTGCAGCGGCGTAGCTGCGATTGCAATGACAGGCGCTACATCAACCGGTACTACAAATAACTGGAGCGGAGGCGCTGGACTGGGTACGTGGACGCAAAATGCAAACCCTGCACTTGCTACATTCACACCTTCTGTTTCGGCAGGTTCTTTTATTGCTACACTAACGGCAACGGGAACAGGTAGTTGCCCGGGCGCAAGTGCAACTGCTGTGCGTACTATCAGTTGGGGAACAGCAGGCACCTGGACCGGCGCTATAAGTACCGATTGGTTTAATGCAGGTAACTGGTGTGGTGGAGTACCTTTGTCAACAACAAATATTGTCATACCTCCTTCTTCACAGTTATTGTTTTCACCAACCATTGGTGCCAGCAACGCAAGGTGCCAGAACATCACATTGTCTGGATCACTGTCTGTAGCCAATGGCTTTAACCTCGATGTAAATGGAAACTGGACAAACAGCGGAGGTTCATTGGTTGGCAGTACCGGTACGATCAGTTTTAAAGGTGTTTCCAAAACGATCGGCGGTACAGCGAGTACACAATTCCCTGGTATTGTAATAGGGCAGGGGGCCAGCTATACCATGAACAATAATAATTCGGCAACAGGACTATCATTTTCACAGGGCACCACATCATCATTAACACTGGGAAATATTTCCTTTACAGTTAATGGAAACGTTACTGTGAGCAATGCAACATTCAACGCCACTAATTCATGGAATATCAATACAGCAACAGTTAGCGTTACAGGCAATGTAACGGTAGGAAGTGGTACAAGCCAATCGAGCAGGATTGCAAAAATTGCTGTTACATCCGGAGTACTTACCATTACAGGTAATCTTACTTATTCAGGATTAAATACTGCTTCGGCAATTATTGATCTCAGTGGAGGCGCTGCTACGCTCAATTTAGGAGGCAATATTGTTTTGAGTTCTGCCGGTACTTTATCGCCGGGAACATCCAGTACAGTAAACTATAACAGTAGTACTGCAGCACAAACAGTAACTACAGCAAGTGCAGTTTCATATTGTAATTTAACATTGAACAATACTTCAGCATCCGGCGTAACACCTGCGGCGGCAATTACTGCAACCAAAGTAACCGGAAACTTATCTGTTCAATCAGGAATATTTAATAATGGAGGTTTGGGTATCGCAGGAAACACGGGTAAACAGTTTTCTGTATCTAATGGAGCTGTTTTTCGTTTAACAGGCAATAGTTCCATGCCAACAGGTTTTGGTTTGATATTGCTCGGAGCCACTTCTACCGTTGATTTTGCAGGTACACAATCACAAACGATCGGTGCATTCAATTATGGTCATCTCACATCCACATCTACAGGATCAAGAATACTTACTTCGAGTGGAATTATTGGAGTTGTGGGAATTTTTACACCCGGAAGCAATGTATATACAGTAGCAGGAAGTACCATGAGCTTTAATGGCAGCAACCAGGTTATACCTGTTTTCAACGGCAGTACAGGTTATAATAATCTTTCGGTTACCCAGCTTACCGGCAATGCCACTGCTGGCGGCAATATAACGGTTAGTGGTACGCTTACACTTAATTCAGGAAGTTTTATGCTTGGATCGAATGTGCTTACCTTGAATGGAGCTTCTGCAATCGCCGGTGCGCCTTTTTCTGCTGCAAAGATGATTGTTGCTGATGCCGGAGGAGAATTGAGAAAATCTTTTACTGCTAATGGAACCTATCTTTTCCCGGTTGGTGATAATTCGGGCACTGCAGAATACTCACCGGTAACTTTAAATTTTACTTCCGGTACTTATGCTACCGGGGCGTATGCGGCTGTTAAAGTAACCAATGCAAAACATCCGGCAAATGCAAACAGCACAAACTACCTCAATCGCTACTGGACGGTAACAAACAGCAGTATTACCAACCCGGTATTTAATATTGATGCTGCATACGTTGCTGCAGATATCAGCGGATCTGATGCGGCCATTTCAATGGGAAAATATGCAGGTGCAATTCCCTGGATAAAATACAATGTAGCCAACCAGGCTTCGAAAATTATTTCAGCAACTGCAATAGGCAATACAGGTTCCGTATCATTTACAGGAATCTCAACTTCCGGGCCTGGCATAAATATTACCGGTGGCAATACAGCCATCTGCAATGGCGCCGGTACACAGTTAACAGCTTCAGCCAGTGGCTCAACTTCATATATATATTCCTGGTCGCCTGCAACCGGCCTGAGTGCAGCCAATGTATCTAATCCTGTAGCCTCACCTTCTGCTACCACAACATATACAATAACAGTTACAGATGGAAACGGATTTAGTTCTGCAGCATCTACTACTATTACGGTGAATTCATTGCCGACAGTAGATTTTTCAGGATTGGCTGCAACATACTGCAATACAGATGCGGCCGTAACATTAAGCGGATCTCCATCCGGTGGTAGTTTCAGCGGACCGGGAATCAGCGGAAATACTTTTTCACCCGGCGTTGCAGGAGCCGGCGGTCCTTATACGATCACATATACATATACGAATCCTTCAACAGGCTGCAGCAACAGTATCGTTAAGCAAGTAAGCGTAACAGCTTGTTCGGTATCTGCAACATTGAACCTTACATTATTCCTGGAAGGTTTTTATACAGGAAGCAATTCAATGAATGCAAACATCTTTGATCTCGGTATGAGTGCAGATCCAACAGCATCTGATAATATACAGGTAAATCTCTGGTCTGCAGGTAGCCTTTCTAACAGCTTGCCGGATTATACCGGAACTGCATTGCTGCATACAAACGGTACAGCAACAGTTCAGTTTCCTGCTCCTGTAATCGGTAGTTCGTATTACATAGCAGTTGTACACAGGAACAGCATTGAAACCTGGAGTAAGCTACCGGTATTGTTCAGCAGTACTACCAACTATGATTTCAGTACGGGCCTTAATAAGGCTTATGATGATGCCGTAAACCCGCCAATGAAAAATATAGGGGGAGGAAAATTTGCATTTTATGCAGGCGACGCTAACCAGGATGGAACAATTGATGGCCAGGATATGAATTTGATCGATAACAATATTGGTTTCTTCGGATATGATAATTCAGATATTAATGGTGATGGCGCTACCGACGGCCAGGATATGAACTTTGTTGACAACAATGCTCAACTAGGTCTCTTTTACGCCCGACCATACTAGATATAATCTCTGCTGTGAGGTGGATACTGATTTCAGAATAACTATAGGCTTGGCAAGATTTAGAGGTAGATTTATTAATAGAATTAATAGTGATAATATCTTTTATTTATATATATTTACCAATCGCACCAATATTCCCGCTCAAAACCTAACCTGTTTTAATAGCCTTCTTACCGCTTTACTACACGAATCAAGATTTTTCAGGCTCAGTGGCATTTAACTTATCCTGATTGATTAGCTGTTAAAAAACTATTTACCAAACCAACTACTATGACCATTTTTGCATCTGCAAATGCAGGTTTGCGCACTTTTGCATCCAGAAGAACAGGATCATTTCTTATTAACCTTCTTTTTTGTTTATTGCCTGCCGGTGTTATGGCGCAATTCAGTCCGGGAAAACTGGCAGTGCTGGTTACCGGGGATGGAACCGTTTATACTGCCGGTACAGCTGCTCCTGTTTTTATCAAGGAGTTTGACATTACGGGAACGGGGCAAACAGGTACAGCACGCACAACCCTGCCTACCACTGCGGTAGGTGGCACAACTGCTGTAAACCGGGCACTTACACAGAATATAAGTGCGGCTTCAGAAGGTTTCCTGGGCCTTTCATCAAACAGGCAATACTTAACCCTGGTTGGTTATAATT
>JAFDXA010000139.1 GCA_018268185.1 Bacteroidota bacterium | reverse complement strand
TTATACGGAGGTAGTGTAAAAGCCGCCAATGCTGCAGAGATATTCGGTAAACCGGATGTTGATGGGGGATTGGTTGGTGGTGCCAGCCTTGTAGCAAAGGAATTCGCGGCCATTATCAATAGCCTTAAGAAATAATCAGTCGAAAGATACCTGGCGGAAATCATTCAGGCGACCAAGTTCAAGCACCGTGGCATTGTTCTCTTCATCCCTGTGAAACATGGGATTGAAAGCTGCTGCATAAATTACTTCATTGAAAGTGTATGAAGTTCTTGACACAACAGTATTGCTGAACATGTCATCAAAAGCTTTTATAAAAACAATGATCTCCCCGGCAGTGTTCTTGTAATCTTCAGTAGTAAAGCCATACAAGGGACTGTCTTCCGTAATCGGGTGCACGATCGTCCAGCTTAAAGTGAGCGTATTCACTTTTTCAAGTTCAAGTTCAAGCGGAAAAAAGCGGTTCAGTTTTCGTCCATTCTCTTCTATCGTCAAACCCAGGGTTAGCCTCGCTTCTGCATCAGTAAGTGTGGTGTTTTTAAAAGGGGCGAGCCTGATCATCAGCGCTTTGCTCCCTTTATAGGGTGCTATCAGTGCATTATCCGAAAACTTAAGGTAAGCTGTAGGCTTACTGAACCTGGCATACAGCAAACCTGTGGCAACGGCGAGTGTGAGCAAACCTATCAATGCCTGGAATGCTGCGATAGCACTGGTAGTAAAACCAATCGGGCTGATCCTGCCATAACCAACAGTAGTAAAGGTTTGTGAGCTGAAGAAGAAAGCTTCCCAGAATTTATCAACTTCTGATTCTGCAATTGTACCAACAAGATGCTGTACGCCCAGGAAATAATATATAAGTGCAAACAGGAAATTCACGATTACATAATAAAGCAGGATGATCAGGAAGAACTTCCAGCCCGGCACCTCCAGCATGGTATGAAACCAACTGTATCTTTCCAACAGGCCTACACCGGTTTTACGGATATTGGCCTTGCCGTCTTTATTCAGAAAACGTCCGCCATAATTGGAAGCATTGTCGCCAAACCCGGTATTGGATGATGTTTTGGCTCTTTGGTTTACTCTTTTTAAAAATGCCATTTAATTGGTGAGATTATTATTTCGTAATTTAAATCATTGTAAAATAATTTTACCTGCAATAAGGAAATAAACTGCAGTTCGCCATTCATGATCAATATTACCCAAATTCTCAAACACAATGTTATCGGCAAACTGCTTAATCACCTGCTGGTCTTTCTTATCAATGTGATCATTGTAAGAATACTGGGCGCTTCCGGTAGTGGTATTTATTTCAATGAACTTTATATACTCAACTTTGCGGCTTTTATATTCAGTGCCGGACTCGATTATGCTGCCATTGATGTTTTGTCGAAGAATGCTTCTCTTTTATCTCTTATCAGGAAAATACTCACCGGTGTTGTAGCACTCTTTGCTTTTGTTTTAATAGTACTGCTTTTACTGGCTCCGGGTATACGTAATCATTTTTCCCAGCCATGGGTTTCAATGCTGCTGTTTTCGGTGGGCAATCTCATGCTCATACTTTTCCAGGGAATATTATCAGCGCTTAAAAAATTTAATCTTCAGAATGTGATCCTTGGAGTATGCAATTTTATTTTCCTGTTATACCTGTTTTTTTGCTGGAGAACTGGCCTGTCATTATCACTTTACCATGTAGCAGTAGCATACGCTCTGCTTTTGTTCATACAGGGCATACTAATGCTTACCTTTTGTACAAGAGAAGCATCTCCTGAAAAACCAGATCAGTCATTTGATAAGCTGTTGTTCCTGCGTTCGGGGTGGTTCATCATGATATCTTCCCTGATTTATTTTGCCTTCCTCCGGGTAGATAATTTTTTTGTAGAACGTTATTGCGACCCGGTAACACTCGGCAATTATGTACAATGTGGGAAAATCGGACAATACTTTCTTTATTTCTCCTCTATCATAAGTTCAACCCTGTTACCGTTCATAGCCACCGAAACAGTGGGGGCTTCCTACGACGAATGGAAAGACATGATGAAACCTTACATCACCCTGATATGTCTCGCAGCCTTCCTGTTGGCGCTTTCGGGTAGTTATTTATTCCCGATGTTCTTTGGTGAAGAATTCAACCGGATGCATATTTACATGCTGATATTGCTCCCCGGTTTTGTTTGCCTGGGCATTCTTACGTTGCTGAATTCCGTATATATCGGCAAGGGAAATGTAAAAATGATCTTTATCGGCGATGTACTTGGATTGATATCAGTATTGTTGTTCGATTGGCTTTTTGTTGGTCGTTATGGTGCAGTGGCCGCCGCCGTTATCAGTTCTGCTTCTTATTGCATGGTTTTTTTATTTTTATGGCGTAGTTTTAAAAAGCAATTCGACCTTCCTGCCAGGTCAGCTGCTGCCAAATCTTCCTGATGCAAAAAACATATCTATTCCGTTTATTCAGGCATTCAAAAGCAGGGTTTCTTTTTGTTGCCGGCTTTATCATTTTTTATTCCATTGTTTTTTCAAAGAAGATGGACATGATGTTCTTTCCATACAACAATATGTATGCGATCGATTTTTATCATTCGTCCGTAGCAACTACTTACGGAATGAAAATAAACGGGCAACTGGTTAAGTTCACCAAAAATCTTTACTGGAAAAAAGATCTTCTAGAAACTTCCCTGAATGCTTATTGCCGCTACCTGGAACATGGCAATAAGGTTTTCATGGAGGATTATATCGCTTCAAAATTTAAAGGGGATAAGCAGGCATTTCTGCTCAAGCAGTTAACGCCATCACGGGAATCTGTTCAAAACTGGCCTTACTGGTTTGCCAATGCAGCGGGCTACGATCTGAAACCGAGTGATGGTATTGAATTCATGGAATATCGTTTTAATATGGCTGATGGCAGGGCTCTTTGTACTGATTCTTCAGTGATCTTTAAAACAAACTGGAGATAATGCAGGCAGCTACATCAAATAAAAATATTTCCATGGCCTTGCGGGTGATATGTTACCTGCTGCTTTTTGAATACCTGCTGTTCATCATTTCAGGGGCAAGTTTTTCTTACCTGCAAGGGAACGGGTTCTTCAGCATTGAAGTGGATCCTGTTTCATGGGGCTTTTACCTTTTGGGAGTTCCGCAATTCATTACTTCTCATCCCTGGGCCTCAGTTTCGCTCGATATAATTACAGTAACCTTACTCATATTGTTCAGCAGGAATCCTTTCAATAATAAAATCGCCATTCCACTTTTCCTTTTACTACTGTTGTTTTACGTTACTTTAATGGGGCATCTTGCTCATCACAATTACCAGTTTGGTTATTGCCTTTTGCTGCTGCCGTTTATGTTTAAAGAAACCATTAACCGGAATTTCGCTTATGATGCAGTTAGATATTTTGCCCTGTTCTTTTATTTTTCTGCCGGACTGCTAAAAATCACCGGCAATTCATGGGCTGATCCGGCTCATTTCAGTCACCTCGTGAGTGGCCAGTTCACACCTTACTACCTGGAACACAATACAGGTTTTCGAACCATGGTGAACCTATATTTCTCAGGCCTGCCCAAACCCGGCTATGTTCTGTTCCTGCTTTCTATTATACTTGAAATAGCTGCCTTGATTGGTTTTTTTACAAAGAAGTTCGACACATGGCTATGTGTATTCATCCTCCTGTTTCATTTCGGGAACTGGTTGCTGATGGACATTGGTCCGTGGGGCCAGGTAGCATTTGTATGCTTTGTTTTCAGCAGGCAGAAATTTGCAGATTGATAAAAGCCTGTCTTATGGCGACAGGTCTATCACCAATTTGGCATTCTTCTGTTCCGATGATGAAATAAATACTTCGTAGCGTTTCTGGTTGGCCTTGATCACCATCAGTGATGTATTGGGCGGAATGGATCCCAGGTTATCAGCAACCATGATGATCTCATGATGCGGCTGATCTTTGTTCACAGCAATTTTGAAACTGATGGGATTTTCCGATAATCCCGCATGTGAAACAACAAGTTCATTGTTGTGATATATCGTAACCGTATCTCCATCGATCTGGCCGTTGTCATATAATTCTATCAGCATCGTGGTCGGTTCAGTCCGGATTGTTTTGATCACCGGATTTTCTCTAGAAACCAAAACATCGGGTATGTTTACTTTCACCGGGGCACTCAGTTTCTTCTCAGACTTCACAACATTTTCAGTCTGCATTTTATCAACCTGTACTTCTGTTTTTTTCAATACTTCCGGTTTCTTTTCTTCCGGTTTGCTCACCGCAACCGGTTTTGGAGCCGGTACAGGCTGTGGTTTTACTTCTTTGACCTCAACGGGCGGCTCAGGAGGATAACATTCCCTGAACGTAATATCATCCATGGTAAAATCATTTCCACAACCGCCGTTTGTCATGTCTTCCATGCGAAGTGTCAATATGGTTTCATTTGGAGGTGTAGTGAAATAGGCAAAATATCTTTTCCAGTTAGTCGAGAGCGTTGAAGCGATCTGCCCTGTTTTGAAAGAACCAGCTTTTTTACCGCTTTGAGTGATCAATGATATCTGGATATTGGGAGGCAGGGGAGAACAGCCTCCTCTTATTTTACAAAGGTTCATCATCCATACACTGAATTCATATTTTGTATCGGGCTTAAAACCACTCAACGTGGCTACAAAAAATTCTGCTGCCCTGGGGTTGGCATTCACAAAAAACATTTTCCCGTTGATGTCGTTGGGCGTGTGATCTTCCAGTAATGTGATCCAGTCGCCATTGAAACATTCACTGGTCTGGCTGGCATAGGCATAATAGCCGTCGGGCGGACAGGAGCTGAAATCCCTTTCATAAGCTCGCAACGATCTGAGATTGAATTCCTGCTTGCTGCCAGCATTTCCAAAGTCTATCTTAAAAAGAGTATCTTTCAATACACATCCACCGGGTTGTGCATGAGAAATGCCTGCAAACAAAATGCTGCAAAGCAGGCTGCATGCGATCTTAAATTTTCTGTAATTCATGGCTTGTATTATTTCTGGCTGTTAATTAAAATTATTGATTCTATTGCCTGCATATTTACCTTTCACATAATTTTTTGATCTCATTTTAATGCCGGAATAAAAGTCGCTTACTACGACAGCTTTCTTTTTTGAGATAAATTGTTTAGCTTTACCCTATACCTATCGGATTGTACACCTCCCCGGTTAACACAAGAAAGTCTGAACAATCCTACTTGCAGGCAGTTTGACAATACTGCCTGATTTATATCTGTAAATCAGAACAACAAGCGAAAGATCAAATATATTTTTTGTCATTTATTCAAAACTGTACCTGGCCTGTAAAAATTACGGTTTTGCTTAAAATGTATTACACATCAATCGGGTGTATGAATAAACTAACTGTTCTGGCATTCATTGCCACGCTGATCAACATTACAGCGAAATCTCAGAATGTAGGTATCGGCACCAATGCGCCAACCGAAAAATTAGAAGTGAATGGCAACCTGCGGGTAAACGGTAACCTGAACCTCAGTGGAAGTACGGGTTCTCCCGGGCAGGTACTTATTTCGCAAGGAAACAATCCTCCAACCTGGTCAACGCCAGCCAGCCTTGTATCAGAAAGTGCAGCCAGCCAGCAGATAGCAGAGGCTTCTCCTGAATTGTTTTCCGGTGACATAGTATTAAAAAGTGTAGCCGTGGCAGATAAGTGGTATGATGGTGTCGGACTTGTAAGTTTCCGCGATACCTTGTTTGTGTTCGGCGGTTGGTATAACAATGGTTCCAGCATCGAGTTTAGCAATATGATCCGCTATAGCAAAGATGATGGTGCCAGTTGGGCATTAAGCAGTGCAACACTGCCGTTCTTCGGCCATGCTTTTGTGTATTTTAAATCTCCCGATGGCTGGCTTTATATTCTCGGTTCTGATAATAACAACCAGGCTTTATTGCAGACTGTTTGGCGCACCAAAGACATGCGCACTTTCACAGTTATGACATCCAATGCTGGTTGGGGATCACGAACCGCTTGTGCCGGATGGGCCGATGATAATAACAACATATACCTCGCCGGCGGCCAAACAACTTACGATGTAACAACCGGTCCGAATGATATCTGGAAATCTTCAGACGGTGGTGCTACCTGGACAAGAATTGCCAATAATGTGTCGTGCAATGGAGAATATTTTCTTGGTCAGAATATATGCAACCAGGCCCGTTACTTCAATGGCCGGGTGTATGTTATGGGAGGAGGAATAGCCGGTTCGGCACCCAACGATACTTATTCAAAGAAAGTGTATTCTGCATCCATCAGTAATCTAAGCCTCTGGAAGCGTGAAAGTGATCTTCCTTACACAATAGGCAGGAGGTACATCAGCACTGAAGTGTGGGATGGAAAACTATGGGTGTGGAGTGGCAACAATGCAACAGAAGGAAATGTAAGGAGCATCTGCTATATGGATAATTCAGGTGCATGGCATGATTTCAAATACACTTATACGGATAACAATCCTTCCAACCTGGTAACAACAACACACGCAGCAGGCATTGCTGTTCATAAGGATATGTTGTATCGTGTACTCGGAAATTTCAACAATGATGCTTATGCTATCAAAAGGAGTTCTTATGTACCAAGTATCAATGTGAGAGATACCATCAAAACAAAAAGCATTGTTGTTTCATCTATGCAGGGATCGGGTACACGACTTGCACTGGCTGGCACTGACGGAGAATTAAAGTCAAGTACATTAACAGAATCCGATCTCGTAACAACGAGCTATAATTTTGGAATTAAATCGATCGCCAATCAATCTGCCGTTGCGCAGTCTGCCAATATGTGGATCACTGGCCGTGGCCTTTTTGGAGGTGGCGCAGATGCCGGTAAAACAATACAGGTAACGGGGGATGGTTATATTACCGGCCTGCTCGGCCTGGGAACATCCATGCCTTCATCATACCTGGCGGGAGTTCCTGGTTTGGCCGTTTTTGGAAACAGTGCTGCGGGCATCTCACTTGCAAATTCATCAAAATACTGGCTGAGTTTTGTACAGGGCACGGATCTTAACTTCTTTGAAGGAGGCGTGAACATGAACAGGCTCAGTATAAAATCAGGGGGTGTGGTTACTATCAATAGTCTTGCAGGAACGGGTACAAGAATGGTAATAACAGATGCCAATGGGAACCTGTCTGCACAAACATTACCCATTGGAGAGTCCAACACAGCTTCTAATCTCGGTATCAGCAGTTTCGGGTTGTTCAAACAAAAAGCAGGAGCAGATTTGCAATTCAGATCTCTTGCGGCAGTTACTGATGGAGGTGTTGAACTTGTTTCCAATACAAACGATGTGCAATTAAAGAATTCGGCTTATGCTGCTTATGGGAAGGTAGAAGTAGTTACTGGTGATGCAACACCGAATGTGATCATCAAAACGATCAGCCCCACCAATAATTCCGTTGGAACGCTTGAAGTTGATATGGTAGGCATATCTGCCTCGCTTGATGCCATCTCGGGTAAAAAATACGTTCGCTATAAGAAGCAGAACGGCCTGGTTACTGTTGTTTCTGTTACAGACATAGCACCTTTAAATGCTGA
>JAFDXA010000138.1 GCA_018268185.1 Bacteroidota bacterium | reverse complement strand
GCAATCAAAAAAATATGTTCCTGCAGAAAAGATTGCTGCTAAGTTCAATATCAGTGTGAGAACTGTTTACCGGGATGTAAAGGCATTGTGTGAACAGGGCATCCCCGTTAGCTTTGAGCAGGGCAGGGGGTATTTTGTGGTGCAGGGATATTTTCTGCCGCCTGTTGCTTTCAATATGGAAGAAGCCAATGCCATGCTGCTGATGGAATCTATAGTATATGGATTTGCCGACAAAAGCATTCAGCAGCATTACAGCAGCGCATTGAATAAGATAAAATCGGTATTACGCAATTCCCAGAAGGAGAAACTTGAATTCCTCGAAGCTAATACACTGTACCAGTTGCCCAAATGTGTGCGGAATGATTTTGAATACCTTTCCTTATTACAGATAGCCGTTACCCATCGCCAGGTTATATCATTCGACTACAAGAACAGTAAGGAAGAAGTGAGCAGGCGCACCGCAGAACCGATCGGGCTTATATTTTATGCATTCAGCTGGCATCTCATCTGCTGGTGCAATCTCCGCAAAGACTATCGTGATTTTAAGGTGTCGCGAATACTCCGGATCAACAATACCGGGGAATCATTTGCCAAACAGGATCATATTGCGCTCAGCGATTACATGAAAACACTTCCTGTGGATTATTAATTTTTTTGCTGAAGAAAAACACACTGCCATAGGGTTGTCAGTCTGTGTTCATTTTTTTGTGTTCAACAATTTAAAAACACAATTATGAACATCATTAAGATCTTTCTCAAAGAAATGGAACAGGAGGCGGTTACAACCCGTAAAATGCTCGAACGCATACCGGATGATAAATACAACTGGAAACCCCATGAGAAAAGTATGACCATCGAACAACTGAGCACGCATATTGCCGAATTACCTGGCTGGGTAACCATGGTTGTTGATACTACTGAACTTGATTTTGCAACAAGTCCCTACCAGCCCAAAAAAGTAGCCGGAACAAAACATCTCCTGGAAATACTGGAAGCTTCATTATTGGAAGGTAAAGCAGCGCTTGAAAGGACCACCGAAGAGAAGTTGCTCGACAACTGGACATTGCGTGATGGCGAAAAAGTGTACAACGTTTCGCCGAAACATGAAGTGATCCGTATGGCTTTCTCACAGATCATTCACCACCGGGCCCAATTGGGTGTTTACCTCCGCCTGCTTAATATTCCGATACCGGGAAGTTATGGCCCCAGTGCCGATGAAATGAGTATGTAATGATAAAGGCAACCGTTTAACAAATCCGTTCACCGGTTGCCTTTTACTTTGCTATTTGGTTTTCGCTGATGGAATTCTGCTAATTTTATAGCATTATTTCTGAAGCATGCGCATCAAATTCCTATTTTCTATCGTGTACATGTTATTGGTTGCGTATGCTGCTGATGCCCAGCTTTGCCAGGGTAGCCTTGGTGATCCGATCGTGAATATTACTTTCGGGTCGGGAGCCAACCCCGGCCCTTCACTATCTGCTGCCACTACAGCCTATCAATATGTTGCCGGAGATTGTCCATCCGATGGATTTTACACAGTCAGGAACAACACAACTGCTTGCTTTGGCAATACCTGGCACAACCTGACGGCAGATCATTCCGGGGATCCTTCCGGTTATTTCATGCTGGTGAACGCCTCTATTCAGCCCAGCGCATTTTATGTGGATACGGTAAAAGGTTTGTGCAGCAACAGCACTTATGAATTTGCCGCCTGGATTATGAATGTGATACTGCCATCGGCCTGTGGTGGCAATACCATTCAACCGAACCTGACTTTCAGCATTGAAAAAACGGATGGTACTGTTTTGCAGACTTACAGTACCGGTTTCATCGCTCCCACCAATACACCAACCTGGAGCCAGTATGGAAATTTCTTTACAACACCCGCAGGCGTAACCGATGTGGTTCTGCGGATATTCAACAATTCGCAGGGTGGTTGTGGAAACGACCTTGCTTTGGATGATATTACTTTCAGGCCCTGTGGTCCGCTGATCACAAATTTTATCAATGGACAACCCGCCGATACTGTTAATCTCTGCGAAAAAGGAGCAATGTACCAGGCAACGCTTTCCTGTACGGTGTCCGGTGGCTTTAGCAATCCTGCTTATGTATGGCAGACCTGGTCGGCTACCGGCTCGGGCTGGACCGATGTTCCGCTTTTTACAACCAACTCCCTTAGTTATGCCATAAGTTCGCCGTTATTAGCCGGTACTTATAGGGCAAGGCTGGCAGTTGCAGAATCAGGTAATTTAAGCACCACCAAATGCAGGGTGTATTCAAAACCATTTGTATTTATTGTAAACCCATTACCTGTTACTGCGGTTTCAAACAATGGCCCTGTTTGTGAAAACGCAATACTTTCATTAACAGCAACAGGTGGCGTTAATTATGTATGGAGCGGACCCGGTGGTTTCAGTGCAACGGGAGCGCAGGTTAACAGCAGCCCGGTACAACTTTCACATGCGGGTAAGTATTATGTTTCCGTTACCAATGCGGCAGGTTGTACAAAGTTAGATTCCACGTTAGTAGCTGTTTTACCCACGCCGGATGCAACTACGGGTTTTACAGCAGCATCATTTTGCGAAAAAGATTCCGTGCAATTGTCCGCTTTCGGTGGCAGCAGTTACGAATGGCAACCTCCAACAGGACTTTCAGATGCAGCCATAGCGAACCCAAAAGCTTCACCAGCAGTTTCAACCGATTATATCGTTATTGTTTCCAATGCACAGGGCTGTAAGGATACCGCACAAACTTCCCTAACATTAATAAAGCGGCCGGTTGTGAATGCCGGGCCTGATAAGGCGATCATGCTTGGACAATCGGTGCAATTGCAGGGAAGCATCAATGAGAACAACAGCGTGCTGGCATGGCTTCCGCCACAGTATATTGATGATGCTGCTGTTCTGCAACCGATCGTAAATCCTCCCACCGATACCCGTTATGTACTCACAGCTACGTCTGCTGCCGGTTGCGGCACAGCATACGACACCGTAGTGGTGAAAGTTTTTAAGGCAGTATATATTCCTTCGGCTTTTTCACCCAATGGCGATGGTCTTAACGATACCTGGAACATTCCTGCGTTGGCAGCATTTCAATCTTTTGAACTATCGGTGTACAACAGGTTCGGGCAACAGGTGTTTCAT
>JAFDXA010000137.1 GCA_018268185.1 Bacteroidota bacterium | reverse complement strand
GACATTATCGGAGCCTTTAGTAACAGTGGCTTTAGGAGCGTCATTTTGCAAGAGGTTGAAAAAGTAAATTAAGAGATATGGTCGACCGCTTCATGATAGCAAAAGAGTAATCCATTTGATACAATTTCTTCGGAACAAAGTGAGGCAAAAAACCACTTTGAAAAATGGTATTCAAAATACCCTGTTTCAATAAATAAGCCAGGCAGATTTCTGCATATTAAAGACGATGGCATCTACACTTACATGTACGAAATTGGAGATGATATTCAGTTGGTGAAAGATAATAACGGTGAAGAATTTATGGAGTTTTTTCTTACTTAAAATCAGTCTTTCCTAAATTAAAATATACGGCCTATTAAACGCCTGTAACTTCTTTGTTTTCTTTCGCATCAATTGCAGATTTTAGCAACCTCAATAACCCTTTTTCAACGCTGGTTTTTGAGTCTCCAAAGTCATACCAATTCCCGTCTTTTGTCTTGTATAACTTGCAAGAATTTTGACCGCTTTCGTCACCTTTTTTTGCAAAATTATATTCCTGTAAAACTGCAATATTATGCCCCAATGCGTTCTTTAAATCGTAAGGAGAAATAGAATAATAAAATATGCTGCTGTCTTCCAACACAACCTGGTTACTAAAAATATGGTTTAGGGAATCTCTCATTTCACAATAATACTTCAATCTCCCGGAACGGAAATAAGATTTGTTCACATGGCTAAATATTAGCCATGCAAAACTGGCTTTTGGTATAGTATTTCGACACTTTCTTGTATTGGATTTATCGTGAAAAATGATTCGTTGTGAGTGTAAAAAATCTGATACTAACAAACCAACTATTTCCTATTTGATGGTCTCCCTGGCCACAGGTTTCGATATTCTACAAATCGAAAATTACAGATTCACTTACAATTAATCTTTTTCAAGGCGTAATGTGCCGGGTCTTGCACATGGCAAGATGTACAAACGTGGCCACGTTTGGAATCTTGCCCCTTCACTCCAAAGTCGTGCGGGGGATTATGCAGAAGCAGCAACTAAATCAAAAAGATTTAAAATAAGGAGTATGAAGAAGAATGAAAATGAGGTAAGAAAAATCATGCTGAAAGTCCGCATGAATGAAAATGAATTGCAACAGGTGAAAAAGCATCAGCAAAAAAGCACAGAAAAAAATATCAGTGCTTATGTTAGAGAAGTAGCAATGCAAAAGCCAGTTTTAATCAATTACCGGAACCAATCTGCAGACGACTTTTTAAAGGACATGCTGGCACTAAAAAAAGACCTGAACGGCATTGGTAATAATTTTAACCAGGTGGTACACAAGCTGCATATTCTTGATAAAATACCTGAGTTCAGGGCATGGGTAAGCCATTATGACGGACTGCATCAGTCATTAGTAAAGAAGGTGGAGGAAATTAAATTAAGGATGAATCAACTCTATGAAGAGTGGTTGCAAAAATAACGATACCAAAAAGTATTGAGGCTGCATTAAACTACAACGAAAAGAAAGTGCAGAAAGGAACAGCGCAATGTTTGTTTGCCGGCAACTATCTAAATGATGCTAACAAAATGAACTTCTATAAAAAGCTCGACGGCTTTGAAACAAACAACCGGTTGAACAAAATGGCTACAACAAAAACGCTGCATGTTTCTCTCAATTTCGATCCGACAGAAAAGTTATCTGAAAGTAAGCTTGTTGAGATTGCCGGGGTTTACATGGAGAAGATAGGATTTGGTGAGCAACCTTTTCTCGTTTACAAACATGAAGACGCTGGCCATCCACACATCCACATTGTAAGTACAACCATTAAAAATGATGGCAGCAGAATTAACACCCACAACATCGGAAGAAATCAATCTGAAAAGGCAAGGAAGGAAATAGAGCAGGCTTATGAATTGGTAAGGGCAGAACGGCAGCAGCCAATAATGAAGCCTGGTATCAAGCCGGTAGATGCCGAGAAAGCCATTTACGGAACGTCAGAAACCAAGAGAAGTATTTCCAATGTTGTCAGTGCTGTATTCAGCCAATTTAAGTTCAGTACTTTACCGGAATTTAATGCAGCCTTAAAACAATTCAATGTTGTTGCCGACAGGGGAAAAGAAGATGGCAGGATTTACAAGAACCGTGGATTGGTTTATCGTATCCTGGATACACAGGGAAATAAAGTTGGTGTACCGATTAAAGCAAGTACCATAGGTTGCAAACCCATACTTGATAATCTTGAAAAGAGGTTTTTGATCAATGACTCTGCAAAAGAATCGCTGAAACAGAGAACTAAAAATGCCATTGATGATTGCCTGCAGACCTCGCCAGCAAGTATGAACAATTTAGTAGCTACTTTAAGGCAGAAGCAAATCTACACCCTGCTAAGACGAAATGCAGAAGGACGATTGTACGGTATCACTTTCGTGGACAATCAAAACAAAGTAGTTTTTAATGGAAGTGATCTAGGAAAAGGTTACAGTGCAGCAGCCTTGCAAAACAGTTTAGGTAAGGAAGATAAAAACGAATCTGTAACACAGGAAAAGAAATCAGGAGCGACCTCGAATTCAAGCAATGCTAAAATGCAGCAAAAACAATTTGACAAATCACATGATCTGCCTGCAAAAAGCGACAGCTTATTAGAAACATTGATGTCAGCAAAAGAACAGTACGATAATGTACCAAATAGTTTGCTACAAAAGAAGCGCAAGAAAAAAAGAAGAAATCACAATTTGTAAATTTAAAAATAGTGTTATGTCACAGACAGGGGAAAATGAACAGGGGTTAAGGAAAATAGTTGACCTGACAAGATTTGCCAGCATCTTCATTTTGCTGCTGCATTTTTATTACTACTGCTATACCGCTTTTAAACAATGGGAATTTAGAAGCACCATAACCGACAGGCTAATGGCTAACATCATGCACACAGGTTTGTTCAGCAGCATATACATTTCCAAATTTATAGCTATTGGGTTATTGGTAATTTCATTGCTCGGTGCACAAGGCAAGAAAGATGAAAAAATTAGCTGGAAAGCGGTAGCAGCTTATTTACTTATTGGCGTCATGCTTTTCTTTAGCAGCGGAATGCTATTCAGTTTAAATTATTCGCTGCAAAATATCGCTTTAGTTTACATGGTTGTAACAAGCATTGGCTTTCTACTAATATTAGCCGGAGGGAATTTACTCAGCCGCTTAATCAGACTGAATCTATCGAACGATGTTTTCAATTCTTTGAATGAAACATTTCCGCAGGAGGAAAGATTGCTCACAAATGAATACGCAATCAATCTGCCTGCCCGGTATAACCTTAAGGGACGAATTAGAAAGAGTTGGATCAACATCATCAACCCGTTCAGAGGTTTGTTGGTTATCGGAAGTCCCGGTGCAGGTAAAAGCTGGTTCGTAATTCAGCATGTCATTAAACAGCACATCGAAAAAGGCTTTGCTATGTTTGTGTATGATTTTAAATACGATGACCTTTCGAAAATAGTTTACAACTGGCTGCAGCAAAACAAACATAACTATCCCGTTAAGCCATCATTCTATGTAATCAACTTTGATAACCTTTCAATTTCTCATCGCTGCAATCCGCTTGATCCAAACACGATGAATGATATTACTGATGCGACGGAATCTGCCAGGACAATATTGTTGGGTTTAAACAGGGAGTGGATTAATAAGCAGGGAGATTTCTTTGTAGAATCCCCCATCAATTTTGTTAGTGCCATCATTTGGTTTCTAAAGAAATATGCTGATGGAAAATATTGTACACTGCCGCATGTTATAGAACTAATGCAGGCGCAGTATGATGAACTGTTTCCGGTACTCAACACCCAACCCGAAATTGAAGTTTTGGTAAACCCTTTCATTACGGCTTATCAAAATGATGCTATGGAGCAATTAGAAGGCCAGGTAGCCTCTGCAAAGATTGGTATGGCACGATTG
>JAFDXA010000136.1 GCA_018268185.1 Bacteroidota bacterium | reverse complement strand
GAGAAGCTTGTCCAGGTTGCAGATGTATTCAGTTTGTAATCTACTGCATAGCTTACGGCTCCGCTTACGGCTGTCCAACTAACAGTTGCGCTGCTTGAAGTTACTGTTGAAGATAATCCTGTTGGTGCATTACATACAGGAGGAGCTGTTGTTGTAAACTGGGCAGCTGTTGGAGCTGTTGTACCTGAAGGACATGTTGCAGTTACTCTCCAGTCGTACAAAGAAGATGCTGTTAAACCGGTCAGGTTTGCAGATGTTGCTGTTTGTGCTGTAGAGAAGCTTGTCCAGGTTGCAGATGTATTCAGTTTGTAATCTACCGCATAGCTGGTAGCGCCTGGAACGGCAGTCCAGCTAACCGTTGCTGTAGTTGATCCTGGAGTTGAAGCCAGTCCTGTTGGAGCTGTACATGGGATCAATGTTGTGAATTGAGCAGTTGCAGGTGTGCTGGTACCGGAAGTACAGCTTGCTGTTACCCTCCAGTCGTACAAAGAACCTGAAGCCAAACCTGTAAGGCTTGCTGTTGTTCCAGTTTGAGCTGTAGAGAAGCTGGTCCAGGTTGAAGAAGAATTCAGTTTGTAATCAACTGCATAAGTATTGGCACCACTTACGGCAGTCCAGCTCAGGTTCGCACTTGTAGTAGTGATGCCGGAAGCAGATAAACCTGAAGGCGTTCCACAGGATGAACCTGAAGTAATGGTAAAGTTTGCATTAGAGATATCAAAAAAGATATTTCCTACTGATTCAATTTTCACCCTTGCAGTTGTTGTAGGAGTGTTTGGAACAGTAATAACTTCTGAACCATCATTTGCTGTGTTGGCAACAAGTACAGTAGGGAATGTTTGGCCACCGTCTGTTGACAAAGATATTTTTACATTGGCGCAACTAACCGGGGCAACCGTTGTATTGGCAACGTTCCAGGTAACAGTCTGCGTTGATCCTCCAACCCATGATACGGCTGTATTGGGAGCAGTAACCTGGAATGGCCCTGATGTATTGGTAACAGTAACCACCATATCCTTGAACTGTGTTTGTCCAACACTAACCGGCGCTGTTGAACTATAAGGAGCATTGTCCCTTACAGTAAGCCTGAAATTAAGTGTTCTTGAAACTGAACTCAATGCTTCTGTATTGGCACTTGCATCACCACCTGTAAGTGGTCCGCTGATAAGAGCCCCTGAAAGAATGGTTGCCAGTTTAGGGAAATACCTTGTTGGCGAAGTTGTTGGTGCAAATGATATCCAGTTTGGACCAGTTGCTTTTGTAGCGCTGGCTACACTGCTCGCATTTGTTTGAGAGGAAGATGCATTGTCATTCTGTTCCCAGCTATAAGTAAGTACATCAGCTGGGTCTGCATCCGTTGCAGATCCTGTTAAAGCAAATGGCGTACTGATAGGGATGGTATAATTGGTGAGTGTACCAACAACCGGTGTTGAATTGGTAATAGTAGTTGTAACCGGGCATGTTTTTGTTGCCAGGTTAGATTGAATCTGTGCTATAGAAGCCTGGTGGTAATAAGCAATAGAGTGTGGTGCCAGGTCGTAAGAAGTAATACCGGCATATCCCATGATGGTAATACCAGAACCCGGTTCTTTGTTTACACCTGTACCTTCGTTGCTCATAGAGAATGTGTGGTTAGCTCCCAATTGGTGGCCAACTTCATGCACAACATAATCGATATCAAAATTATCCCCCTGAGGAATACCATCTGCAGGAGAAGTGAACCCACTTCCTTTTGATCCGTTGGTACAAACGCAACCGATACAACCGGCGTTACCACCACCCCCACTGGCTCCGAAAAGATGACCTATGTCGTAGTTGGCTTCACCGATCACGGAAGTAAGTGTATTCTGCAATTCGCTGTTCCATGCGCCGCCGGCTCCTGTGCTGGCAGCAGAATAAGGATCAGTAGATGCATTATAATATATAACACTTGTAGTATTTGATATCAGGTTGAGGTGCAGGGCCAGGTCTTTTTCATAAACGCCATTGCAGCGGGTAAGTGTTGCATTGATTCCCGCAAGAACGAGGCTTACCTGTGCAGAACTCGTTGCCCCAAAGTAATTGGAATATTCTGCTGTTACAGATTGGGCAAGACGCATCGTTTTAAGATCGCCGCCAGACCTGGCAGTGATACCAGCGTTGGCAACCTGTGTGCGTAATCCTTCTGCCATGTTCCTGTCTGCAGTAGAGCAGGTCCATGGTAAACTACCTGTTTTCCTGTTCGATTTGAACACAGCATATACGGTATGATCCTGTGAATATGGCTCCATAAATTCATCGGGCCTTTCAGTACGGAAAACCATGGTTTGAATTCCCTGTGGAGAAAGGCTCATCTTTAATGTGGCATACCTATCGGTAATACCTCTACCGGAAAAAGCCCTGATCTCGGGAAAACGTGCCTGCAAAGCTGGTTCAAAGTTGGAAGCTTCGAATACTTCAAAATCTTCCAGCTGGCCGTCGGCATTCGGAATTGATACGATGGTTGAATGCCGTGAAGCATTGTCAACCACTCTGTACAACTCCTGTTTAAGCGGCTCCATATTCAAATTGAAAAGTTTGAATTCGGTTGGAAAAGTGAGACGAGAGACCGCTTTGTCTGTAGGCATTTTTGCAGCATCGGTGTGTGCAGACCAGTAGTTTTTATCCTGTGCCGTTGACGCATACACGAAACCCAGCGACAGGAAAAACAGTAGTAGTTTTTTCATAACAGATGTTTAGTTTTTAAAAATATAAGCATTGAATATAAATGGATTTTCCTTACCAGTAAAACCTCTGAGGCAAATTTTTTTAAACAGGTTGTTAACGGTAGTTTTACCTCGTATTTTCACGGAACACCTTATACACAGAGATGCAAGAAAAAAGCCGGCATAAAGAAATTGCTCTTCATGCCGGCCGACCGGTATTAATTTAAGATTTTCGGGTGCTATTACCAGCTTGCTCTGAAAGAGATAATAAAGTTCCTCCCCGGAGCTGAAAATCCGGAAGCAAAATAACGGTAATTTCTATCCAGTATATTCTCAATACCAGCCTGCACAACGAGGTTTGATGAAACCGTAACACTTGCTTTCCAGTTCAATGTCATCCAAGAAGGGCTTCCGTTTACTGTTGCATATTGCGCATTATCTTCTCCATCAGGATTGTATTTATCCAGGTACTTCGCCCCATTAAATAATGAATACACTTCTGTATTGAAAATATCTTTCGTGTATTGAAGGCTTATTCTTCCTGTTACCGGAGGTATATGATCTAAAGGTTTTGAAGAAACACTTTTCTTTACCAATGCATATTTCCCATCTGATTGTTTTTCATAAACAGTTGTGAGTACATTCGGGTCTGTTTTAAATCGCCCTTCACAGTAGCCCACATTCGCACTCATTGAAAAACCGTATCCTATAGAAGCATCTATTGCAGCACTTAAACCATAAACATAAGCCTTATTTACATTTTGTGTAGCAAGAACCTGTGACTTCACTCCGTTATAGATAATGGAATCCTGGCCATTCAATTGATACGGCGCTTTCAAAAGCCCGTTACGGAATATTGTGTAATAGCCTGTAACTTCAATATTGATCCTGTTGGCGATTCGCTGTGTTACTGAAAGGTCGGCATTGTATGTATACTCCGGTTTAATATTGGCATTCGGAACAACGACCTGCTTTGCAGAACTGCTTGATTCGAATATTTTAGCCAGGTCATCCAGATTGGGAGCCCGGAAACCGGAAGAAACAGAAAGACGGATGCTGGTATTTTTAACAGGATTGTAAATAAATCCAATATTTCCTGTTACAGCAGCATAATTCTGCTTAACTGCAGTATCGGGTAGTTTAAAGAAAGAGTTATCCTCTACATTGCTCTTCAGCATGATCTGCTGAAACCTGACAGCGTCATTGATAATGAATTTCCTGTTTTTGAATTTGTAGACATGCTGGATGAAAACACCGAAATTATTCATTTTGTTTTTCCCATCCGGGTAACGTGTATCCAGTTTGGCAACAGCCCCGGTTAAAAAATTACTACGGGTTGCTCTCGATTTCACATCATTCAGTTGAGCATCGATACCAGCTGTAATTTCACTATTACCAATATTTTTTCTAGCAGTAACAGAACCTCCCCATACTTTCACCTTCTCTACCCTGCTGTCAAAACGATCATACCTTTTATACTCACGTTGCTGGCGGCTTTCTTCAATATCCTGGTAATTGATATTTACTTTAAGATCATCAATGAACCCCAGCTTTTCAGCTCTGAATTCATAAGCGGCCAACAACCTTTTCTGCGGGCCGTAATACCATTCAGCATAGCGAAGTCGGCCTTTATTTGCGCCAGATGTAAATGTATCCTGCAACCTGTCGTATCGTGGCACATCATCAGTATTTGAAAACTGGAAATTTAACAGGTGCGACACTTTGGAACTTTGTTTGAAAAGTAGTTTCTGCATTATATCCCATTGTCTGTACCCTGAAAATTTCTGAGTTCTGTCATCATTATTCGCAAGTATGGTGTCGGCACCGTTTAATTTACCGATGTATTGCAGTCTTCTGCCAAAATCAGGATAAGTGGAGGAATATTTATCTCCCATCTTCATATCATCGAAGTCGCTATAGGTATAAGATTGCAACCAGGCAATTTTTTTCCAGCCGATACTTGCGTTTGCATGAACTGTTTTTTCATTGTTGGCTGAGCTATACCTGGCAAACACATTCCCTGTTGTAAGAAATTTCGCCGCCCCAGACAATTCTGGCGATCGGGAAACAAGGTGTATCGTTCCTCCCAATGCATCACTTCCATAAATAGCTGATGAAGGGCCGTACATGATCTCCACTCTATCAAGCATATTCTGATCTACGGTAATTATATTCTGAAGATGGCCGCTTCTGTATATAGCATTATTCATACGAACACCATCCACAACCAGTAGAATCCTGCTCGCTTCAAAACCCCTGATTACTGCGCTGCTCCCACCCTGCTGACTCTTTTGAACAAATATTTTCCCGGTACTGTTGAGAAGATCACCGGTATTTTGTGTATTGGAATTTGCAATGTTTCTGGCATTGATCACCTCAATTTTCTGAGCAATATATCTTTTATCTGCAGGAAGATTGTTTGCTGAAAGGACAACTTCTTCAAGTTGTATTGTTTTGTTAGTTGTATCGCTTTTTTGCTGACCGAAAGCTGAAAATAAACCCAGGGTCAAAATAGTAAATAAGCTGATTTTTCTCATAATAGTATAGTATTCGTTTAAAATCACAGGAGCCAAAAGCCCCGGGATGAGTATAATGAAAGGCCCGGCAGATAACCTGCCAGGAAAATGTAACCTAAAAACAGAATGCTACACTTTTGGGGGAGGAAAAAAAGATTCAGTACAACGGGATTCTAAAGAAATATTTTCTATGTTAAATACCCTTGAAAGCAAACAGGTAAAGGGTTTGGGGGTATATGCCTCGGTGAAACAAAAATCACTGATCGAGAATGCCTGGAGACATTTGTTGCTTCCTTCCTCTTTTTTGTGATCCTTATTGTAAATATCAGCAAAAGCTGACTCAAGATTATCCTCTTCCTTATCTTCATAACAATACAGGATATCTCTGCCATTTACCTTTTCGTGGCAAACTACATCATACATTTTACCATTCAGTATAAATTCCTCGCCTTCTTCCTGCCAGGTTAATGAAATGCCTGAATTTTGCTCGTCAACTTCCGTAAGTACCTGGATCTTTTTGCCTGAATGAATTTTCTCCCTTACTGTTTTGCGAATCTCCTGTTGCTGAAATTTATAAAACAGGTAATAGCCCGACTGGCTGAGTATGAAAATAAAAAGCAGTGATATAGTTGTGAGTCTTCTCAACGTGTTATAGAGTAAACAACAAATATATTTATATTTTAAGAAAATTTAATTTTG
>JAFDXA010000135.1 GCA_018268185.1 Bacteroidota bacterium | reverse complement strand
TCAGTTTTTTTGCTAAAAACAGTGAAGCTTACCGAAGCAATGCCCTCAGCCTGGCCAAGACAGAAGCCATCTACTTTCCGAGCATGGCACTCCTTATAGGATTGAGCACTTTAATAACCATTATGGTTGGAGGGCTCGATGTTGCCAATCATGTTCCCGGCGCCAATGTAGGCAAGATCGCAGAATTTGTGATGTATATCCAGATGCTCACTTTCCCGGTGAGTGCTATCGGGTGGACGGCCAGTATGACGCAGCGGGCCGCAGCTTCTCAAAAAAGGATCAATGAATTTCTGCTTACAGCACCTGCAATAAAAGATGAACCCGGTAAAAAAGATATAACGCTGGAGGGAAATATCAGTTTTGTTCATGCCGATTTCAGGTATCCGCATACCGGTATTCATGCTGTGAAAGATTTTTCGCTGGATATCAAAAAAGGAGAGAAGATCGCCATTGTAGGAAAAACGGGTTCCGGTAAATCAACCATCGCCCAACTGCTGCTGCGTATGTATGATGTACAGCAAGGAAGCATTCTATATGACGGCATGCCGGTTAACAGCATTGCACTCGGTTCACTGCGTTCGCAGATCAGCTACGTGCCGCAGGATGTTTTTCTTTTCAGCGATACGATCAGCAACAACATAAAATTCGGTAACACAGGAGCCGGCAAAGAGGATGTTGAACGGGCTGCAAGATCGGCGAGCATCTACAATGAAATTCAGAATTTTGAAGCAGGTTTTGAAACCATGGTGGGAGAACGGGGTGTAACGCTGAGCGGCGGGCAGAAGCAACGGATATCCATTGCCCGGGCTCTTATCAAAGACCCCGAGATCGTGATCTTTGATGATTGCCTGAGTGCTGTAGACGGGAAGACAGAGCAGGAAATCATTGGCAACCTGTACACATATCTCCGGGAAAAAACGGCCATCATTATTACGCACCGCATATTTTCCCTGTTCAGGTTCGATAAAATCATTGTGATGGATGAGGGCTGCATTGCAGAGCAGGGAACACATGAAGAACTGCTGCAGAAAGGGGGCATTTATGCCGAAATGTTTGCCCGCCAGCAGGCCACAGAAAGGGGGCGGAAAGAGCCGGGAAACGGCTAAAATATGCGTAATTCATTTATTTTGTCATTTCAAAAATGACTTTATCTTTGTCACTCTTTAAAACCAATAATTTACACTAAAAAAAATTACAGTGGCGTACGAGAACAACGAAAAGAAAATTGACAGTGTTTACAGTAACAGGGTTAAAGCGGGTAAGCGCAGGACTTACTTTTTTGATGTAAGGGCAACACGTGGGAATGACTATTTCCTTACCATTACAGAGAGCCGTAAGCGTTTCGATTCCGACGGGTATGATCGTCATAAGATATTTTTGTACAAAGAAGATTTCAATAAATTCATCAAGGGGCTTAACGAGGCGGTTGATTATGTAAAGACTGAACTGATGCCTGATTTCGATTTTGATGCATTCAACCATGATACTCCTTATGAAGGCGACGAGGCGCCTGTGGCAGCTGCTCCGGTGAGTGAATCAGTTCCTGCACCTGTTCAGGAAGTAAAAGAAGAAGAAACTTCTTTTACAGCAAATACCAATCATGAAGAAGTAGACAAATGGTAATTCCCTGGAAAAATAATTCAGTAAAAAATCCCGCCTTGATGGTGGGATTTTTATTTACATTAAAAAAGCGTCTTTGTTTTAATTGCGGGGCTGCCTGTCATGCGTTACCCATACCAGGTTCCCGGTGGCATAGCCGATGCTTTCTGCTTTAGCAAGGTAATCCCGCTTTATTTCCTCCGGCATGGTTGTTTCTCTTGATAAGAGCCACATATATTTCAGGCTTTCACCGATCACCAGTGCATAGCGATACTCTTTGTCGATGGCAATAACATTATAACCGGCATAAAACGGCCCGAAGAAAGATACTTTTAGCATGGCAGTATTTTCATCGCCTGCAAATTTTGCCTTGCCGGTAGCATCCTGCCACTTGTTTTTCTTTACATTAAATCCCCTGTTGTATACCTTGATGGTTCCATTCTCCTTCAGGGAATATTCAGCAGTAGTGTTGTTGAGGTCTTTCTCAAACCTGAAATCAAGTCTTGCGATCTCGTACCACTTGCCCAGGTAGCGTGATTTATCAAAGGGGCTCACAGCCACCGCTCCGTCCGGGATCGCTTTGCCGGAAAATAACCATGATAACATAATTAACGGTATTGGTTTGTGAGCATTATTCTAGTATTATGCCATCTTCTTGTAGGCATTGATAAGCCCGTTCGTAGAACTGTCGTGAGAACCAATCAAAGCATCCGTCTGCAATTCGGGCAAAATTTTCTGCGCAAGCTGTTTCCCGAGTTCTACACCCCATTGATCAAAACTGTAGATATTCCAGATCACACCCTGTACAAATATCTTGTGTTCATACATGGCGATCAGTTGGCCCAGTGTATAAGGTGTGATCTTTTTAATGAGGAAAGAATTGGTCGGACGGTTGCCTTCAAAAACACGATAGGGGTTTTCATGTGCTGTTCCATTCATCAATGCTTCTGTTTGAGCGAAAAAATTGCTCATCAGTTTCTGTTGATGATCGCCGATCGGGTTGTGCGATTGTGCAGCAGCAATAAAGTCGCAGGGTATCAACTGGGAACCCTGGTGAATAAGTTGGTAGAAAGCGTGCTGGCCGTTGGTACCGGGTTCACCCCAGATCACTGGTCCGGTCTGGTAAGTTACTTTATCACCATTCCTGTCTACATACTTACCATTACTTTCCATATTTCCCTGCTGGAAATAAGCTGCAAATCGATGCAGGTATTGATCATAAGGAAGAATGGCTTCCGTAGCCGCTCCATAAAAATTGCGGTACCAGGTGCCGATGAGCGCCATGAGTACGGGAATATTGTTTTCAAAAGCCGTTTCTTTGAAATGAACATCGGTTGCATAACCGCCTTTGAGCAATTGTTCAAAATTATCGTAACCGATGGTGAGTACGATCGACAGGCCGATGGCGCTCCACAGGCTGTAACGTCCACCAACCCAATCCCAGAATTCGAACATGTTGGCGGTATCGATGCCGAATTTTTCCACTTCTTCCTTGTTGGTGCTGAGGGCAACAAAATGTTTCGCAATGTCTTTTTCTGATCCACCGTTCTTTAAAAACCAGCCGCGGGCAGAATGGGCATTG
>JAFDXA010000134.1 GCA_018268185.1 Bacteroidota bacterium | reverse complement strand
GGATGAAGCTGCGGCTCCATGGTTCAGGCTTGTACCTGAAGCCAACAAAGTAACATTGTAAGGACCTCCACGCTGCGTGCTCAGGGTAGCAAGGGTAAGCCATTCGTTACCTACGCCGTAAGAGCCGCCGGTATTATATACGAGCGTACTGCCATCGGCATAAAATGGTCCGTTCACACTGGCGAAGCCGCCTGCATTGATCCTGAAACTACCGCCATTTTGTATGGTAACGGTTCCTGCACCGAAATTAACACCGCCGGATGCATACACATCATAAGGATTACAGTTGCCTGAAAAAGTACCCGTTCCGGGGAAATTGATAATTCCACCAGCATTGCCTGAAGTAAAATCACCGGCTGTAGCAGTAACAGTTCCTCCTGTTAAAATATTCAGTTGTTGGCCAGCTCCTGCTCCGAAATATCCGGAAGTAAGTGTGAGCGATTGTGTAGATGTATTGTTATTCGTGAGGGTTACAATCTTTCCTGCAGCCGCAGCAACCGTAATGGAAGTTACCGGGCTCGTCATGCCACTACCCGTAGATTGGTTTACTCCCGCTCCACTGTAGTTGAAAATATAGTTGCAGTTTGTGTTGATGGTACGAAGTCCCGTGGTTTGTATATTACCCACAGCGCCGGCCCCGGTGATACCGCCAGCATCGCCTAATCTTAATGTACATCCTGTTGCCAGTGTGAATATTCCCGAACCCGAAACAATATACGCATCGCAATAAAGCGCTGCTGAAGTATTCATGGAGAAAACACCTGTTCCTGCAGAGTTGATCACTTTATTGGATGTCATGGTTGTAACACAACTGTTGTTGATATCCAAACCGAGTGCAGTTGTAGTATTCAGGTTGATGGCACCTGCTCCACCAAGTTTTGCGGTAGCGCCGTTGATGATAAACTGGCCGCAGGCTTCATCCTGTGTAAGATCACCGGAACCTATGATGCCGTTGCGGAATGTTTTTGTTCCTGCCAGTTTCAGGGTGAGGTTTGCATTTACTTCAAAGAGGCCATTCCATACGGTTGGCGTACTGGCCCCGGGTTGAAGCGAAGGTGATTTGGTTACCCTGAAGATCGGGATAACGTTTGCCGCAACGCCGGGAAAATAACTAATGCTGCCTGCTGTAATGAAAGGGTCGGTTGTATTCCATTCGAATACCGATGCATCGTTCCAGGTAACGAGACCTGCAGTATAGCCGAGCGGACTGTAACCCGGAGTACTTGCTCCATTACCGATTGTTATTTTACCACCCGTAGCTACATTGATCACTGCAGAAGCTCCTATAGACATAGCCGTTGCGTAAGTTGCAGTAGTTTTAACCTGTAACACGCCGCCATTTGAAATGATCATATCGCTGGCTGCAGCACCATTGTTCAATGTCAATGTTCCCCCGGTAGAAAGCGTAAGTTTTCCATCAATGGTAATGTCGTCCATATTGGCAGCACTCGTGATATCTACTGTATCGGTTGATTGTATTTGAATACTTGCATCCGAAGAAGTTGGTATGCGGTCTGATGCAGCCCATGCCGATCCATTCCAATATTGCCATGTACTGGCATTGGCCCAATTGTAAGTTCCCGCAATACCCGGGCTACGAAATTGCGAGGGAATACCTACAACCGAACCTGCTGCTGTCGTTTGCGAATAGGTTGCCCCGGCAGCCACATAACAGGGAACACTTACATCATATTCAAAAAGGTTTATAACATAAGCCGTTCCTGCAGTTAAACCGGTTACAGTGAAACTTCCTGATCCTGCATTGCTGTTGTAAACAACAAAACCATTACCGATGGCTGCGCCTGAGCCATAGTTGGAATTGGCTGTATAGGTAATACCGCTGATGGGATTTGAAGATAACGCGGCCGGACTAACAACCGCCAACATGCCCCCTGTTCCATTACCCCTTGTGTAGTTTACGGTGAACTGGTTGCTCAATACCGATGTAAAAGAACTCACAGTTGCATTGATCGTAGGAGGCGTACAGGCTCCTACATAGTTAGCAGTTAAAACAATATCATCAATACCGATCTCATCCCTGGCGCCCGAGCCACTGATATCATCACTGCTCCACCTGAGGTAGAAATAAGTAGTTGTTGGAATACTGATGCCGGTAAGGTTATAAGATTGAGAGGCTCCTAATACTACTCCCAAGGCATCGGCTGTGGTAGGTGTTGCATAATCAAGAGCGCTTATTGGTGTATAGGTAATATCGTCGTTTGAATAAGATAAATTAAAACTCTGGCTTCTTGCCTGGTCATTCCGCTGATAAATTTTGTAGGCAATGTTCAGCGCATTGATGATGGTTGCGCCATTGTTCTGGATTTTGAGGGTCATGGTACCAGGGGTAAAATCGCTTCCTCCGGGTTGAAACCACATCATGGGATTGGCTACTGAAGCAGGCGCTCCTGTATAGGCATAAATACCGCCGCTGATAATAGCAACTGCTGTAGCACCTTTTGCATAGTCTCCACCTGCCGCCGTTTGTGTGCCCCCAAAAGT
>JAFDXA010000133.1 GCA_018268185.1 Bacteroidota bacterium | reverse complement strand
TC
Source organism: Bacteroidota bacterium (assembly GCA_018268185.1). Taxonomy (GTDB): domain Bacteria; phylum Bacteroidota; class Bacteroidia; order Chitinophagales; family Chitinophagaceae; genus Ferruginibacter. Next base: position 2,703 of record JAFDXA010000133.1, on the reverse strand, counting down.
ATCAGTCACCCGAAGTTCGGCCATTTTAAAATTGGTAACTGCGGAATGGTTTTTTCTTTCAGATAGTTTTTCAACAAAAGCATCCCAGGCAACCTGGAGGGTTTCCATAATCAACGGTTTGCTGTTATTGCCCGCATTGCTTTGCTGGATAAGTTGCTCACGGATCTTTTGCAATGAGCCCATCCGGCCGGAGGTTTTTGGAACTGAAACCGGTTCAGTTGCGGATGCTACCTGTTTGTTTACTACCGTGGTCGGCGTTTCGATCACCAGCTTCGCTTCGGAAGATTTTGAAGATTCTTTCCTGGCAACAGGTTCAGCAGCTGATTCCTTTAATTTAACAATGGGTAAAGCCCGGAAAGAGACTGCTTTTGTTGTATCAACCAGTTTTTTTTTACTCACGCCCTGTTCATCAGCTACCAGTTGCACTGCCTGCTGCAGGTAGGCGAGCTTAATGAGTACCATCTCAACATGCAGTTTTTTATTGCGGCTTTGTTTGTAGTTGATGATGGCTTCGTTAAGAATATTCAGCGCAGCGATCAGCCAGCCGGTTGATACCTGTTGGGCATGCTGCAGGTATTTCTGTTTAAAATCGTCGGCTACTTCCAGCAGGGTTGCCGCTTTCATATCTTTACTCACGAGTACATTCCTGGTAAATTCTGCAAAGCCTTCCAGCAAAGTGTCGCCTTCAAAACCTTTCCTGTTTATTTCATCAAATAACAACAGTGCTTCCGGGAGTTGCTGTTGCTGCAGCTGCTCCAGCAAACGGAAGTAATAATCTTCATCCAGTATGTTCAGGTGTTCAAGCGTATTGGCATAATCAAGCCTGCCATCTGTAAAGCTTACAATCTTGTCGAGTATGCTCAGGGCATCACGCATGCAGCCTTCACTTTTCTGTGCAATGATGTGCAATGCTGCTTTTTCGGCTTTGATCTTTTCTTTTTTGCAGATGTCCTGCAGATGTTCAACCGTATCGTTGTTGGTGATGCGCTTGAAATCAAAAATCTGGCAGCGGCTGAGAATGGTAGGAAGTATCTTATGTTTTTCAGTTGTAGCCAGTATGAAAATGGCATACGGTGGTGGTTCTTCCAGTGTTTTCAGAAAGGCATTGAAAGCCGAGGCGCTGAGCATGTGAACCTCGTCTACGATATACACTTTGTATTTACCGGCCTGTGGAGCAAAGCGAACCTGTTCAACAAGCGTTCTTATATCTTCTACCGAGTTGTTGCTGGCAGCATCCAGTTCATGGATGTTGAGTGAAACGCCGTTATCAAAAGAAACACAACTGTTGCAGGTATTACAGGCTTCGCCATCTTTGGTCCTGTTCTCGCAGTTGATCGTTTTGGCAAGAATGCGGGCACAGGTTGTTTTACCCACGCCTCTTGGTCCGCAGAATAAAAACGCATGTGCCAACTGGTTGTTGTTGATGGCATTTTTCAGTGTAGTGGTGATGTGCGCCTGCCCGATCACGGTGCTGAAATTCTGCGGCCTGTATTTTCTTGCTGAAACGATAAATGTATCCATGATGCTCCTCCTGTCTGAACGGCAAATCTAATTTTTAATTGGTAATTTTTGATCCCGGGTAAGCAAAATTACCGGTTCCTGTTTACGGCTTAACTTTATTATATGAAAAGAAAGGCTTTTTTAAGCAGCATGTTGCCATTGAGTTTGTCGGTAACCGGCATAACAAAGCTTAAAGCTGCTTCCGATGCCATGAAAGAACCGGCTTTTCAACAGGTGCCGCCTTATCTCCGTAATGAAGATATTATTGGCATCACCTGCCCGGGTGGTTTTATTACGCTGGAAGATGTTCAGCCGGCGGTAAACAAACTGAAAGAATGGGGTTACCAGGTTAAACCCGGAAATACAGTTGGCAAAAGGGATTTCGGTTTTGGCGGAACAGATGAGGAAAGAGCTGCCGATCTGCAACAGATGCTGGATGATCCAACCATCAGTGCGATCTTGTGTGCCCGTGGCGGTTATGGTTCGGTGCGTATCATTGATAAACTTGATTTTTCGAAATTCCTGCTGAAACCAAAATGGATCATTGGGTTCAGTGATATCACCGTGTTGCACAGCCACCTCAACAGGCAATTCGGTGTGGCCAGTATTCACTCTAAGATGTGCAACAGTTTTCCGGCAGATTGGGCCAACGCAGAACCGGTGCAGATTGAAAGTATAGAATCGATCCGTGATTGCCTGGCGGGGAAACAAATGTTTTACAAAGCTGTTCCGAATCCAAAAAATAAAAACGGTATAGCCGAAGGTGTGTTGGTTGGGGGAAACCTGAAGACAATTGAAAGTCTTTCGGGCAGCAGCAGCGATATCATTACCGATAATAAGATACTTTTTGTGGAAGATACCGGCGAATACCTTTATAGTATCGACAGGATGTTCTGGAACCTGAAACGTACCGGCAAACTTTCAAAACTGAAAGGATTGATCATTGGAGGATTCAAAGCCAGGAAAGATGATCCGGGTGAGGAGTTTGGAAAAACACTGGAAGAAATTGTCCTGGAAAAAGTTAAAGAATACCAATACCCCGTTTGTTTCGATTTTCCCGTAGGCCACCAGAAATACAACATGGCATTAAAATGCGGGGTAATTCATGCACTTGAGGTTTCAGATGCTGTAGTTTCACTTAAAGAAGTTGTATAGATTCTTACTTGCTGCAGTCAGATTAAACCACAAAGCATTCATACATAG
>JAFDXA010000132.1 GCA_018268185.1 Bacteroidota bacterium | reverse complement strand
GTTCCCTGGCCAGGTGGCTGTACATTGCTATGCCGCTCAACGTAGCCCCCAATTCATCATGAAGATCGCGGCTGATTCGTTGCCTTTGCGCCAGCAATTCCTGTTGCCCCTGTATCTTCTTTACCAGTTTAAACCTGTTGAATAAAAGCAGCGAAACGATGGCTACAGCCAAGAGTCCAAACAATAAAAAGAACACCAGGTTCTGTTGAGAGCGGATGGTTGCTTTGTTAAAAGCCTGCTCTCTTTTTTCTGCAAGCAGTTTCGCATTTGTAACTGCCAGTTTATCGGCCTGCTCCTTCTGCCTGATCTTTGCATTTTCAATTTCAAGTTCCTGCAATTCCAGTTGCTGCGATCTTTTCTCTTCATTCAACTGGTAATTGGTGATCTCCAATCCCTGTCGCTGTTTGATCGCTTCATCTCTTTCTATCTGTTTTAACTGTTGCCCCAGTTCAAGGCGTTGCAATTCCCTGTCTTTTTTAAGCAGTGTCAGCAATTGATCTTTCTTTTCAGTTTCATATTTCGTATTCAGTTCATGGAAGGCTTTTACCTTTTCCGCAGTAAACACTGAATCATGATACACATGGTATTGTTGGAGGTACCTATAAGCAGACTCAAAATCGTTCTGCCCAAAAGACAATTTTGACAGAAGAAAATAGATCGTACCTGTTCTTTCAATATCTCCACGAGCCAGTTCAAGTGATGCCAGGTAAGCAGTCTTTGCCTGTTGTAAACTATCGAGTAATTCATAGGCTTCTCCAATCTTAAGGTACAGGGCGCTGATAGATGATTTACTGTTTTTTAAATCCCTCGCTTTTGCAAGCCCGGTTTTAAAATGATACAGGGCCTCCCTTGCTTTATGCTCCGCCAATGCGATGGAGCCAAGTGTGATATAATTGCGGCCTACTGAATTATTTACATTGATCTTCTCTCCAAGCGACAGGCTACTGTCTGCCATCAGCCGGGCATTACCAAAGTCATTCAGTTTTAAATAATAGCCACCCATACTTGCAAGAAGTATGGTAAGCGCCCGCCTGTCATCCTTGATATACCCCATGGCTTTTTTGCCATACTCAATGGCCTTTTCATAATTCTTTAATTGCCCCTGTATATCTGCTATACCTTTCAGGTAAACTTCCAGCATTTTATCATTCTGCTGCTCTTCTGCCAGTTGAATAGCTTTGAGCAGGTACACACCCGCACTGTCATAATTACCCAATCCTTCCTGCGCATTGGCAATAGCGCCGAATGAATACATGAGCCATTTCTTTTTTATTTCATCATTCTCTTTTGCATGAATGGCCAGTGCCAGGGCCGACCTTGCCCAGTATAAAGCAGAATCAAAATGAAGTAATTCTACATAGGTTCTTGAAATGTTGTTGAGGGCGAAAGCATGCTTCCCCAAACCGGGATACTGCCTGAGATATTCCTGGTTTGATTGTTTGAAATAGTAAAGTGCAGAATCATTGTTACGCCTGAAATGAAGCAGGCCAATACTATGGCTGGCATCACCGATTCCCATGTGATAGTTTTCTGCTTTACTCAACTGCAAAGCTTCACGGGCAAGTTCATAACCGGATTTATCTTTGTGAAGACAAAGTGTATCGGCATAGTCGTTCAGTATGTCTATACGTTGTTTGATTGACCTGGCTGTATTTAGGGTAAAAGAAAGGTTTTCGGCAGACTTCTCTTGCGCCAGTAACAGTTGACTACTGGAGAATAGCAATAACAGCATGTAAATAATCCAGACACGCATAAAATTTACTTTTACTTAAGGCAAAAGTATTTACCCGTCGATTGATATCTTTATTTCCAGCAAAGTCCCTTTTTCAGAATTAATGTTAAATGTAGCATTCATTTCCTCTGCAGTTCTGTACATATTGGATATGCCATTTCCCTTTCCGACATTACTCATATCTAAACCAATCCCATCATCTTCAATACAAATCATCAGCACGCGGTTAACTATGGAAAAATTTAATGTAACAGTTGAAGCTCCGCTATGTTTAACGGCATTATTTATGGCTTCTTTTATCAGTAGGTATAACTTATACCGGTACTCTCCGGGAAAAGATTCATACCCCTTCACATTTCCTACTTTCATTTCAAAATGTATGTCCCTGGCTTTACAGATCTCCATACCGTATTGTTCAATACGCTCAAGCATAGTATCTACAGAATCACTCTCCTGCTTTACAGACCACACAAGGTCTTTCAATTTATCAACCACTTCACCGGTACCTCGCTGGATAACGTGAAGCGATTCCCTGACTTTATCTTTTTCATTTTGTTCAAACAAAGATTCAGCCATATAACTATACATATTTACACCACTTAATGTGCCGCCGATATCATCATGTAACTGCTGACTTACCCGCAGACGCTCCCTAAGCAGGTTCTGCTCACCAATAAATTTTGCCTCCGTTACCTGCCGCTGTTTTTCTTCGAGGTTATGCAATATCCTGTTGATAAAAAAGACCAGTGGAACTATAGTCTGTGGAATTGGCCCAATAGACAAAATCAATGAATGCAATTGATAGCTGAAACTCAATTTGCCTGTTTCCAGCAGAATGATCACGAAAATCAGTGAAAGAACAAAACCAATAAGAAATACAAACAACCTGTATTCAGAACGTTTCCTTGTAAACGCCTCCCGGAATGATGCATGAAAAATTCCGACATATCCAAGAATACCAAGTAGATAAAGCAGCCCCATAGCCACAGAGTAAGCGCTCACGGTAATATCAAAGAAAAGCAAAACAATACCAGAAATACAGCACAAAATGTTAACCGCTGTATAAAACAACAGAAACCCGTTCAGCCTCCTGTATTGATTTTTCATATCAAAAACACTCCGGCATAATTCAAACATACAGGTTGTTGCAACAGCACCGATCAGTACCGCTGAATTTTCTTCAAATGCAGGGTAATTACCCCAGATAAATAAAGATCCGTAACCTGATGCAGACAATGTATAGAAGAAAGTGGATAAAATATATGCAGAAAACCACAAAGAAGACTTTGAAGGATAAGCAATACTGATATGAAAGGAAACCAGGAGGATAACAAACAGCAAAGACAAACCAAAAACCATCAGATAGTCAAGCCAAACATGGCTTACCAGTTTTGAAGGATCTTCCAGCAAGGGTGTAAATGTTATACCTGTTTGACGACGGTATGTTTTGAGATAAATATCTGCAGTTTCGCCAACCTTAACGGAAAAAGGAATAGATAAGAACCTGTCTCTGTTTGCTCTTTCAGATGGAGGAAGCAGTGACCCGGTAAATCCGCTTGAGTCTGTTAACCCTGCAGAAAAAACATACATTCTTGTGTTGCCAGCCTGCACATTATTGATAAAATATTTTAGGGTTCGGTCGCTCCGCCCGGTATTTTTCACCCGAAAAAAAAGCCAATGTACTTTATAAGGATGTAGCAAAATTT
>JAFDXA010000131.1 GCA_018268185.1 Bacteroidota bacterium | reverse complement strand
TTACATCACTTGAATTTGTATTCCATGGAAAATTTTGCAGGTTCTCCAAGGGCCATTAAAAACTGGTCGGAAAGCGATAGACCTCGTGAAAAGATGCTTCAGAAAGGTGCTGATAATCTCAGTGATTCAGAACTCATAGCCATATTGATCAATAATGGAACAAGAGATAAATCTGCTGTAGAACTTGCCAGGGAGGTTCTGCATTTCAGCAACAACAATCTTGAAGAGTTGGGTAAGATTTCCATAAAGGATCTTCAAAAAGTAAAAGGGCTCGGTGTTGCAAAAGCAATAGCCATAGCTGCTGCGTTGGAATTAGGCCGCAGGAGGCAGTCCTCATCTGCTCTCACCAAAAAAATAATCAGGAATAGTGATGATATAGCTGAATTCCTGGTGGCTGCCCTCAAAGATTTCAGCTACGAAGTTTTTGCAGTGGTGTTTCTTAATCGTGCCAATAAGATCAAGCATTTTGAAATTATCAGCCGCGGAGGAATTACGGGTACTGTGGCAGATCCAAGGATCATACTTAAAAAGGCCCTGGAAGAAGGAGCAACCTCCATAGTATTAAGCCACAATCATCCATCCGGGAACTTGCGTCCCAGCCGGGCTGATGAAGAGCTTACCAGTAAAATAAAATCTGCTGCTACGTATTTTGATATCAGGGTGCTTGATCACATCATTGTTAGCGAGGAAGGGTATTACAGCTTTGCAGACGAAGGATTACTATAATGTCTGCTCAATCTTATTCACCAAATATTGGTTCTGTATTGGGAAATTACAGTCAACTATTTTTTAAGCCTGCCCTGCCGGCCCACCGAAATTAAATGGAATCTCCACAGCTTCCATATCCTGGATGGCACCATTGGAAGCCTCAAATTTCTTGATATTATCGATCATTGCCTTCATAAAACGCTTGGCATGAAAAGGAGTTAAAATGATCCGGTTTTTTACTTTACTCTTTGGAGTACCCGGCATTACGTTCACGAAATCAATAACAAATTCTGCATGACTATGTGTAATGATTGCCAGGTTTGCGTATGTACCTTCTGCAACTTCTTCTGATATTTCGATGTTCAAAGATGCCGGTTGTTCGTTATTGTTTGCCATTTACCTTTCTGTTTTTTCAAAGATACAAATAAGGGCTCCGAAATCGGAGCCCTTATGATAGTTTTATTTAACTGAAATTATCTCGGACGGAGATAAGTCCATGTTTCATCAATCTTACGTGTCCCGTTGTAGCCATAATGCATAGTGAAATTATGAGTTACCGGATCGAAGGTAGAACCGTAGTTATTCCAGGTTACTGAATTAGCTGAACCAGGTAAAGCATATATAGTTACAGCATTTGTAGAAGGATCTACACTGTAAGCCGGGAATACGTTTGAGAAACCTGTAAGTCCAGGACCTCCGTTAGCAGCCGTAAGCCAGAAAATGAACCCGTCGTAATCAGCTATATCAGCAGGAGCAACGCCCAAACGAGAGCATGTATTTGCACCTGTAGTGATCATCGCAACTTCCAGTGGACCTCCTGTAGAAGAAGTTCCGAATGGGCCATTGTACACAGGGTGTATGAAGTTTCCTTCAACCTGGTAAATTCCATCATAAATATTCTTAGCACCGATGGTAATGATCAGGCTACGGGTGTAAGAGATAAATGTTTCTGGAGAAACAGATTCAATTGTAAATGCCAGACCATAGGTAGTACTTGGGTCAAGCAGTTGGGCATTTGGAATAGTGATCTTAAGTTGCTTAGCAAAAACACCGGGAGCGAAAGTAACAGCATAAGTACCACCGTCTCCACCGGTTTTAGGCGTACTTGCATCAGTAGTGTACCAGTTTCCTGGGAAAGCATCTACAGGAGTACCTCCATGAGCAACGAGGCTATCGTTATAGATTCTGAGTGCGCTGGTATCATCTTTAATGGTAACAACAACGGTTTTGTTCAACTCATCGCTGTTCTGAGCATCCCTTCTGATGTCAATTACTTCCAAAGTCTGAGGATCGGGAATAAAGTCAATCGCCTTTACACTAACAACCTGATCTTCTACTGCACCACCTTCAACCAACTTAATTGTGGTACGTCCCTGGCCAGAAGTAACTTCTTCTACCTCTTTCTTTTTATCACAAGACGTGAATACAGCCGCAGCCAATAAAACTACGAGTGCCTGTTTTGTAATTTGTAAATATTTCATGTTTGTTATTTTATAATACAGATAAAATTGTTAAGCGATTATTGCCTGTCCCACCACATACGTGAATCCTGGTCGTCTCCGCCCATTGCTGTTGCAGCAAGCGCTACTTGGTCACCGTTTAAGCTGTAATCCAGCGGGCCGTAAGTAAGGCGACGTGGAATTTCAGTGTGAGAAGTAGCAGGATAAATCGTAGGCTGGATATCAGGATATCCGGTTCTACGCCAGTTAGACCAACCTTGAATCGCTAAAGGGTAATAAGCAATCCACTGTTGAACGTTGATCCTAGCCAATGCTGTCGTTGTTGTAGCATTAGAACCAGCAACTGTAGCGCCTCCAATTGAAGCTACGCCATTTCCATTGTCGAAATTAGCCGGCCCTGTTGTAAGATAGTTAGCTGGCATGGTAACGCCCCACTGAGCAAATGATGCTGTAACACCAGCATTGTAAGCTGCTTTTGCATCACCGCTGATCCAGCCACGTTGAATAGCTTCGGCCTGAGCGAGTAATGATGAAGCTGCACTTACAAATACAAAATTACCTGTTGTTTGCTTGAACTGAGAAGCGAGAATTTTCGCAAAAGTGATGCTTGTCGGTGCTGCAACATTGAGTCCGTAAGGAACACCTGTGCTGTTAGAAGCTAAAGCACTTAATCTTGTATCGCCAAATCCAATTAATGCGTCGGTAAATGTTTGAGCAACGCCAAGGTCAGCACTGTTACCAGTACCATACCAAGGGTTATTAAAGTTCAATGTATTACCTGGATAAGCCAGTTGGAAATTGTCTGCATTAGAAGTGATAAATCCAGCAGGGTGATTAGCCGCTGCGCTAAATTGCTGGGCTGCATAGTCCCCGGCATTAGGGTAAACTTTTGTTAACCTGAGAGACATAAGCATTCTCAGTGTATTACCAAATCTTTGCCATTTACCAACGTTTCCGCTATAAATCAGATCACCTTTAACCGTAGCGCCTGTAGGATCAAACTGATCTACAGCCTCACTAACTTCCTTCAGTAAATCTTTATAAATAGTTTCCTGTGAATCATACTTGGGATTAGGAACACCTAGCCCTTTAAGTGCCTCCGAATATGGCACATTTCCCCAGCAATCAGTAATTGTCCACATGATGTATGCTTTCAGCATTCTTGCAATCCCCAACTGACTGGCATTAGAACCAGAACTAGCTGCTGCGGGAGCTGTGGCTGGGTCAGTATTCCTGTCAATAACCTTCTGTATATCCAGAAGTACGTTAGAATAATAAGGAGAGCCGTTTACCTGCGGAACAGTATACCTTGAAGAGCCAGGATAAGTAGGCTCCGCAAAATACTGGCAGAAGAAACCAGTCAGTGTGCTGGCTGCTGCATCGTTATGAGCATAGGATCTTGAACCCAGCCTTGATTCAACTGAAGCGATCAAACTGTATGTTTCCGCATAAGTACTAACATTTGCATTCACATTGGTATCACCAAAGTCTTCCAGTTTCTTGCATCCGCTACCCAATACCAGAAGTGCTGAGCCTGTTAACAGGAGCGATAAAACTTTATTTTTTGTTTTCATTTCCTAAATGATTTAAGTTTTAATGATTGATTGCCATAATTTACATACGACAATTCTCGATCAGGGTTCCCGATTAGAAACCAATTTTTAAGTTAACACCGAGAGACCTTGTTCCTGGCAACTGTCCATCTTCACCATAGTTAGTTGAAATCTCAGAAGGATCAAATCCTGTAGATTTTGAGTAAATCAACCATGGGTTCCTGGCCACGATAGAGAATGTAGCGCTGTTGAAATATTTACCTATTCCCAGTTTCTCAACAGGAATACGATAACCAAGGCTAAGTTCCCTTAATTTAACGAAAGTAAGATCATCTATATATGGTTCAGCAATATTATCTCCGTAAGAAAATTGTTGGAAATAATCTCTTGCTTTAACGTACATATCTACAGGTTTACCTTGTTCGTCAACACCAACAACGTGTACACCACCACCGTTGGCAACATCATCCCTCATTGGAATTCCGCGGTCGTTCAAACCTGCAGTAGCCTGGTACAGACCTGTTCCGTATCCATAGTACTTAGACAGAGAGAAGTATTTACCACCGAATGAGTAGTCTATATTGATATTGATCACAAAGTTTTTGAACAGGTTAAAGCTATTCTGGAAACCACCTGTATAGTCTGGTAAAATAGAACCGAAGTGAGCCAACGCTGTATCCCTTACGAAGAAACCTGTTGAAGGATCAACTACAGGAACACCGTTTTGTTTCATGATACCATAACCAACCAATTGTCCCCACCTTGCACCTTTTTCATTAACAACATAAGCAGCCAAACCAGCTTGTCCGTTAGCAAAAGTTGCTGTCCTTTGAATGTCTTTGTAGATACTTTCAACTGTGTTGTCGATCAGGCGTCCCCAGCTTGCTGTAAGATTCCAATCAATAT
>JAFDXA010000130.1 GCA_018268185.1 Bacteroidota bacterium | reverse complement strand
GGCCATGCGCCTGGGTTGAGGGGCGACCTTGCCAAAAAATACATTGATGCCGGCATCAGTACCGATCATGAGTGTTTTACTGCTGAAGAGGCGTTGGACAAACTCCGTTACGGAATGAAAATTCTCATCCGCGAAGGAAGCGCCGCCAAAAATTTTGAAGCATTGATCGGGCTCATGCATGAACACGCAGACAACATGATGTTCTGCAGTGATGACAAACACCCCGATAGCCTGGCCATCGGGCATATCAACCAGCTTTGCGCCCGCGCTGTTGCCAAAGGAATTGATGTATTCAAAGTATTGAAGGCTGCCTGCATCAACCCGGTACTCCATTATAAAATGGATGTAGGCATATTGAGAACGGGAGATGATGCTGATATGATCATTGCAGAAGATCTCACCAGTTTCCGCATAATAACAACCTATATCAACGGTGAAGTGGTTGCAGAGCATGGCTTAACTAAAATCAAAAGCGTTTCCAGTACTCCTATCAATCAATTTGATTGCGCCGAAACATCCTTAGCCGATTATGCTGTTGCCTGGAACAACGAAAAAGAAATTCCTGTGATTGAGGCACTGGACGGGCAATTGATCACCAATAAACTTTTCTTTGAACCGCTGGTACGTGATCATGTAATCGAGAGTGATGTTTCGCGTGACTTACTGAAAATAGTAGTGGTTAACCGTTATAAAACTGCTCCGGTAGCAAAAGCCTTTATCAAAAATTTTGGTATAAAGCAAGGAGCTATCGCTTCTTCGGTGGCGCACGACAGTCATAATATTGTTGCCGTAGGTACAGATGATGAAAGTTTACAGAAAGCCGTGAACCTGGTAATCAAAGAAAAAGGAGGCGTTAGCGCTGTAAATAGTTCGGCAGAAAAAGTACTTGGTTTACCCGTTGCCGGTTTAATGAGCCACCAGGATGGTTATAAGGTTGCAGATGCATATACGGCCATCGATACAATGGTAAAAGAAGAAATGGGCTCTACCCTGGCGGCGCCGTTCATGACCTTATCGTTTATGGCATTGCTGGTGATACCGCACCTGAAACTCAGCGACCGCGGATTGTTTGATGGTGATCTTTTTTCTTTTGTGTAAAATTTTCAAGTAAGGCAATCATACTAACCGGCATTGAAAAGGCCTTTAGTATTTTGCTGAGACTACTTTAAATCCTACACTGTCGGTGCCTTTGGCGGCAAAATATTTTGACTTGAAATTCACACTGGCTCCGGGCGCTACAGTTTCGTAAACCACTTCGTGGTCTTCTTCCAGCAATGCCCCGGTTTTACTATAGAAAGAAAGTTTGATATCAATGTCTTTATAACTTACCACCCGGGCATTGTTGATGATGGTTGCCTTGATCACGGTTTGGCCGAGCAGGTTGCGTTTGTCTTTTCCTCCCACAACGAGGAATTTTTCCGGGTTTTTCTTTTCAATTTCTTCCAGGGTAAGTTTTCCCTTTTCGTAAGTATCTGCAACTTTTTTATCGCTTTTTTTTTCGTTGCAGGCTGAAAAGAGTATCGTTAAAGGCAATACTGCTAACAGGAGTCGTTTCATAAACCGGGTTTAGGGCATGCTTAAAAATGCCTCCACTAAAAATACGGCATCCTCCATGATTTTATTATAGTTTTGTTTGTTAATGAACATAAAAATTATATTATTGCTGAAGGTTGGTATGCGGTACAAGTGAGTGACACAACAATGCTGAGCAGGGAACCCCGGCCGGCAACAAAAAAATAAGAGCATGGTAAAAAATCTCAGTGCATCACATTCCCTGGTAAGTAACTGGGTGGCAGAACTCAGGGATGTTGAAGTTCAGAACGACCGTATGAGGTTCAGGCGCAACCTGGAACGTATCGCAGAAGTGATAGGATACGAGATCAGCAAACAGATGGAATCTGAAGAAAAGGAGGTAACCACTCCCATGGGAACGGCTACCTGCAAAGTGCTGAAACAGCAGCCGGTACTGGCAACCATTCTGAGGGCCGGGCTGGCCATGCACAACGGGCTTTTGAATTATTTCGACAAGGCCGACAATGCCTTTTTGAGCGCCTACCGCAAGCACAATCCCGATGGATCTTTTGATATCAGGCTCGAATACATGAGCTGCCCGGAAATTGAAGGACGCACCATCATCATCAGCGACCCGATGCTGGCTACCGGATCCTCGCTGGTAAAATCCATCCAGCACCTCAAGGAAGAAGGCGAGATAAAAGAACTGCACATCGTTTGTGCCATCGCCTGCACCGTGGGGATCGAATACGTGCTGAGGGCCGAACCCAAAGCGACTATCTGGTGTGGAGATATTGATGATGAACTCACTGCCAAAGGCTATATCGTACCCGGATTGGGTGATGCCGGCGACCTGGCTTATGGAAGTAAAATGCAGAACTAAGGTTTCCCCGGTTCTGAAACAATTCCCAACATATTTACATAAAATAAATATCCTGCCCCGGGTTGTTAATTAGCTTTTTATGTGCAGCTTTTAAACTCAATTTATTATCTTTATAGCTTACATAGAATGCACTGAATGATGAGAAAATACTTCCTACTGGTTTCTGCGCTGATGCTCACCGGGTTATTAAAGGCCCAGGATCCGCATTTTTCGCAATTTTTCGCCTCCCCGCTTACCCTCAACCCTGCATTTACCGGAAAATTTGACGGAAGCTGGCGTTTGGCTGCAAACCATAGGGATCAATGGCCTTCTATTCCAAAAGCTTACGTTACCACCAGCGCTTCTGTTGACTTCCCCATCCTGAAGAAAAGGATTCCAGCCGGGGATGTTTTCGGCATTGGTATTTCTGGTGTTTCTGATGCCAGCGCCAACAGCGCTCTGAAACTGAATTACGGATCACTTTCGCTTTCATACCACAAAGCCCTTGATGAAGACGGGTACCATACCATAGGAGCCGGCTTCCAGGGAACTTACAGCAGTATGGTGCTCGACATTACCAAGCTCACTTTTGAAGACATGCTTACCCAGAATGGCTTTACGGGAACTACTGCGGATGTGCTTACCAATGGTAAGAACCAGAACTATTTTGACATGAATGCCGGTTTGCTTTATTCGGGTTCATCCAACGGAAGCAATAACTTTTACCTGGGTGCTTCCATGTATCATATCAACAGGCCTAAAGTAAGTTTCAAGGATAAAAACTGGTACCTCAGCGGCCGTATCACGGTTCATGCCGGGGGTTCATTTCCTGTTTCTGATGTGGTTGCCGTAAATACTTCTATCATCCACCAGATACAGAACAAAGCCAGTGAAACCACATTGGGTGCTGCCCTCTCGCTCACAGCCAATCCGGGCGAAGTAAATCCTACCAGTGTTTACATCGGTTCCTGGTACAGGTTCAATGATGCGGTGATTCCTTATGTTGGTCTTGAATTCCTCGGGTTGAGGATCGGCGTAAGTTACGATATCAACACCAGCAGCCTCAAGGCAGCAACAGGCAGCCGTGGCGGTTCTGAAGTATCTATTATTTACATCAGGCGCAAGGTTGAACAAAAAGGAATTCCCTGCCCCAAATTCTAGTACTTCCTGCTAAATTTTGTTTTTCCAATAACGATTTAGCATTGTTATCTTACAATAATATACTATTCCCCACTACCCACTACCCACTCACCGCTACCTCACCAGCCGGCCACTCACATATTTATTCCCTTTGATGTAAAACCTGTAAGGCAACAGGCCATCTGCTCCTGCACTTTCCACACCGATACGCTTACTCGTTCCGATAGCATCGTCTTTTACCCTGCTGAGTTTATCCTCAAAAACGGTGATCTCGCCATTCAGCAGATCTTTACCGGAGTGGACCTTATTCAGGCCAAGAGCTTTTCCCACATTACCGGGGCCACGGGTGAGGGTATTATCCAGCAAGCGTTTCCCCGTTCTTTCAAGCATGGTATTGATTCCTTCTATTGGCTCGATGGCCCTGATGAGAACCGCATCGGGAATATCTTTTTTGTTGGTAACGATGTTAAGCATCTGGTGCATGCCATAACAGATATAGATGTATGAACGCCCCGGAGCACAATACATGTGTTCATTTTTGGGTGTGCGCCTGCCCGCAAAGGAATGAGATGCCTTGTCGGTAAATGCTACATAGGCCTCTGTTTCAACGATGCGGCCACTGGTTCGCTTGCCATCGATCTCTGTTACCACGATCTTACCAAGCAGTTCGCGGGCAATAAGAATTACATCATCCCTGTCGTAAAATTTTTGCTGAAGTTTTTTCATTTGTTGTTGCCGGAACAAAAATAAAGAATGTAGTTCTTGTTGTATTGGTACATGCCTGGCTATCAATAAAGAATCGGCAGACAGGGGGAATATTTCATTATCTTTAAACTTCCATTTTACAAATTCCAATGCTTAAGGAAATAATCATAGCGATTCAATCTTACGGGCAGGCTCACCGCTTTATCGCCAGGCACAGGCTTTGGAAATGGATATTGATACCCGGGCTCATTTACACCATACTCTTTGTTGTTGGTATTTACTTCTTCTGGATATCCAGCAACAGCGCCATTGAGTTTTTATTGCTCAAAACAGGCGTAAAGAACTGGCTCGACCGTATGCATGACAGCTGGCTTAACTGGTTTTTCATTATGGGCCAGGTGATATTAAGACTTGTATTATTGCTGTTTTATTTCTCCCTTTTCAAATACCTTTTCCTCATTATCGGTTCACCGGTATTTGCATACCTGAGCGAAAAAACAGAAAGCATTATTGAAGAAAAAGAATTCCCCTTCAGCTTCAGGCAACTGCTGATAGATATGGTTCGTGCCACCAGGATCGCCCTGCGGAATATGCTCTGGCAAACTGTATACGTGATCTCTATCCTCATACTCTCATTAATACCGCTTATTGGTTGGGCAACCCCGGTATTGAGTCTTTTCACGGAATGTTATTATTTCGGTTTTTCGATGCTTGACTACAGCAGTGAAAGAAATAAATTAAGTGCACCACAGAGTATTGAATTTATCGGGCGCCACAAAGGACTGGCCATTGGCAATGGAATGGTATTTTACATCATGCACCTCATTCCCATTGTTGGCTGGGTATTGGCCCCCAGTTATGCCGTGATCGCTGCTACACTCAGCCTCTTTCATGCAAGAAAAAGCCACGTTATACTTTAAGTTATGACTACGATCTACCTGGTTCCCTGTATGCTGGCCGATGATGTATTGGAAACAATACCTGCCTATGTGCTGGATGCGGTAAAAAAATGCCAGGTAATATTCGCAGAAAACGAAAGAACCGCCAGGCGTTTTTTAAAAGCCATGGATAAAAGTATTGTGATAGATGACTTTGAGTGGTTTGCCATACACAAGGCTGAGGAAGAACAACTGAAACATTTCAGGCAGAAAATAAAAGAACAAAAAAATATTGCGATCATAAGTGAAGCCGGTTGCCCGGGAGTGGCCGATCCGGGGCAGGTGCTGGTAGCTGCTGCACAGGAAATGAAATGTACTATCAAACCGTTGGTTGGACCGAGTTCCATACTTCTTGCACTGATGGCCAGCGGCATGAACGGACAGCAGTTTGAATTCATCGGCTACCTGCCTATTGACAATGCGGCAAGGATAAAAAAGCTCAAAGAACTGGAAACTTCTTCCGCTAAAAACAACAGCACCAAGATCTTTATTGAAACACCATACCGCAACAACCAGTTACTCGAAAGCATACTTCAGAACTGCAACGGAAATACCAGGTTGTGTGTTGCCTCCAATATCACTGCTTTGAATGAGCAGATCATAACCATGCGCATTTCCGACTGGAAAACAAAAAAACCGGAACTGCATAAGCAGCCGGTTATATTTTTATTACAGGCCTGATATGATCTAAGGATTATCTGATTCCACCCCATCCACGATATACTGGCTTTCGCCCCTCCATGGCAGTGTTCCATTCTTTTGCACATAATGCAGTTTTACATGCTTGCCCTCAAATGCTTCCATTTTCCTGGCTACGGTTTTATCTGCCACAGAAAAAAAGAATTTTTCGGAAGCGATGGCCACATTGGATGTTGAAGCAATGCTGCTCAGCACCAGTTCACCCTCGTAGGTTTTAAATATTGTTCCTTTGTGTGAGAGTTTCTGCAGCAGCCCGGTGCGGTTGCCTTCGCTGTAGGTGAAATAATATTTCCAGTAAAAGAAAAGACCAAATACAACCACAAGGATAAAAAAGAACCAGCGCATGAATTTTTTAAATCCGTTTCTTTTGGGTGTTAGTGGTATAGTGGTTTGCTCTGTCATAAGCTGTGCTGTGTTTTGTAGTTTCCTGTTTTATGAATTGATGTTATAAGCCATATTCACTTACGAGCCAAACAAAGGCAGCTATATTTACGGCCCCCAGTTGCAATTCCCGTTTACTTACTGCCTCAAATGTATCGGTAGCCGCATGATGGAGATCGAAATAACGCTGGCTATCCGGCGATAGGCCTGCCAACGCTGTTCCCAGTTCTTTCAATTTACCAATATCAGCGCCGCTTCCATCATCAGAAAAATCATATACCCCGTATGGCAGAAACAAAGGTTTCCATTGCAGTATCTTACTCCTTTGTTCCTCTGTAACCTCCAGCGTAAAACCCCGAGGTGTAAAACCGCCTCCATCTGTTTCAAGTGCAAAAATCAGTTGTTCTTTCTTTTGTTTTGCCGAAGCCAGGTATGCGTCTGAACCTTTGCCGCCCATTTCTTCATTCATAAACAACACAGTTCTTATGGTACGGCGTGGTTTTATGCCGATCGCTTTCAAAGTTCTGATCACTTCTATTGACTGAACTACGCCGGCTCCATCATCCTGTGCTCCTTCTGCAAGGTCCCAGCTATCAAGATGGCCGCCTACGGTAATGATCTGTTCGGGAAGATCTGTTCCCCTGATCTCACCGATCACATTATATGATTGTTCATCGGGTAATGAACGGCAGTTTGTTTTAAAATAAGCAGTCAACTGCATGCGCTTTTTTAGCTGAGCACTCAGCCATTCCGCATCTTTTGTGCTGATGGCTGCCGCCGGAATTTTCGGGAAGGAATCGTAGTAAAAAGTAGACCCGGTGTGGGGGTAATCATCAATATTACTGGCAAGTGACCGTACCAGCACAGCAATGGCTCCGTATTTTGCTGCCCTGGTAGCGCCACGCCCCCGGTAAATACCGCTCTCACGATAAGCTTCAAATGTATTGATGAAAAGCGGGCTCATGGGATGGTTAAAAAAAACGATCTTTCCTTTAACCTTTTCTCCCAGCTCATCCAGTTCCTTGAAATCTTTTATTTCTATCACGGAAGCAGTAATACCATCAGAAGGAGTTGCAACGGAATTGCCCAATGCACAAAGATGAAGCTCGTAACGGTTACCATTGGCCAGACTAATATATCCCGTTTCTTTTTCTCCCCTTACCCAATGCGGCACTTTACAGGGTTGCAGGTAAACGGTGTCTGCGCCGGCTTCTTTCAACATACGGGCAGTGGCCTCAACCGCTTTTTGTGCATTTACAGAACCGCTTAACCTGGGGCCGATCTCCTTGCACAGGTAACGCAGGTTTTCGTAGCAACCGGCATTCGCCATCAGTTCATCTGAAATTTTGCGGATCATCAACGAGTCTGCCTGTTGCGCATGGCCCTGGCAAATAGCATCCAATATTAGCATTACCGACAGGAATACTCTTTTCATGTTATACCGGGTTCAGAAAACAAACTTACTCATTTACCACTAATCAATTATCTAAAAATGGAATGAATATTTAATTGGTAAATTGCATGAATAAGCTGAAGATCCCGGCGAAGTTTGCAGTTGCAATTCAACAACCAAACAACATTTCCTGTTACAGGAGGCCACAGGCCATTCAGTCTTATACATCAAACCTTAAACTTTGTTTCATGAATATAGCGATCGTTTGCTATCCCACTTTCGGTGGTAGTGGCGTACTGGCAACGGAATTGGGAAAGGCGCTTGCTGATAAAGGCCATAACATTCATTTCATTACTTACCAGCAGCCGGTAAGACTCAGTGGTTTTCATACCAATATTTTCTATCACGAAGTAAGGGTGCCTACTTACCCGCTTTTTGATTACCCGCCATACGAAACAGCGCTCGCCAGTACCATGGTTGATGTGGTGAACAACAATGATGTTGACCTGCTGCATGTTCACTATGCCATACCACATGCCGCTGCTGCTTATATGGCCAAACAGATTCTTGCCAAACAGCATAAAAAAGTACCAGTGATCACAACACTGCATGGTACGGATATCACACTTGTTGGCAGGGATAAAACCTACAGCCCGGTTGTAACTTTTTCAATGGAGGAAAGTGATGTGCTTACTGCTGTATCTGATAATTTAAGAGAAGAGACTTACAAAAATTTTTCAATAAGCAAGGAGATAGAAGTGATCCACAACTTTGTTGATGTGGCCCGTTTCAATAAAAAACCTGTTGATGCATTTAAGAAACTGGTTTCGCCGCACGGAGAAAAGATAATTGTTCATGCTTCTAATTTCAGGAAAGTAAAGCGTGTGGATGATGTTGTAAAAACATTTCTGTTGATACAGGAGCAGATACCATGCAAATTGTTATTGATTGGTGATGGACCTGAAAGGCCTGAAATAGAATCCATGGCAAGGGATTGCAAATCATTTGAAGCTGTTAAATTCCTGGGTAAACAGGAACAGATGGAAGATATTCTTCCCATTGCAGATCTTTTCCTGCTCACCAGTGAATATGAAAGTTTTGGTTTGGCGGCATTGGAAGCGATGGCGGCTGAAGTACCTGTAATATCAACCAATGCCGGAGGTTTACCCGAAATAAATATCAACGGCTATTGTGGTTACATGAGTGATGTAGGTGATGTGGAAGATATGAGCCGGAATGCCTTAAAGATACTGAGTGATGAAAAAACACTGAAACAGTTTAAAGCAAATGCACTTGCGCAGGCAAAGAAATTCGACATCCAGAATATTGTTCCGCAGTACGAACAGCTTTATAAAAGAGTGATCTGATTCTTTACCAAATCAAAGTATGTAAGCATATCATGTTTCCTTCATCTCAATAAATTACCTGGGGCGCAGCCATCGTTCGGGATCGAAGTTGCTGGTTTCATTACTCATATAGAAATCAATTGCTCCAACGCCATCAAAGTTGGCCGCCACTTTTCCGATCACCTGCCCGGTGGTTATTTCCTGCCCACGCTGTACTGAAACACCGGAGAGATTGCTGTAGGTAGTAAAGTATCTTCCATGCTGAATGATAACCACCTGCATGTCTTCAATAGATTGTACAGTGGTAACGGTACCGTTAAATACTGCTTTTACAGGTGATCCTATATCTGCAGAAATGGTAGTTGAAGTAACATTGATGATCGTTCCGCTGGGCAGCGTATTGGAACCGTAGTGCATGATCACAACACCCCTGTCTAACGGCCAGGGCAATCCCCCGCGGTTTTTCTCGAAACTGGCATTCAATGCAGCATTGCCTTCGTTCAACAATACACTTTCAGGCTTTTTGGCAGGCACTTTCGTTTTCGAAGGCGTGCTGACTGATTTGGTGTTTGAATTGACCGTACTGTTATCAGGATTTGTATTTGTTTTAGCTGCTGCTTTTTCAAGTTCTTTCCTTTTCCTTTCTTCTTCAGCAGCTTTCGCCAATGCTGCTCTTTTGGCTTCTTCCTGCGCCCGTTTGATAGCCGCTGCTATAGCATTGTTAACCTTCTGCATCTGCTTTTGCTTGGCTGCAATCTGGTTATTTAATACTTTACCCTGCTTTTTCAGTTCAGCAAGTATCCTGTCTTTTTCTTTTTGCTGGGCTTCGAGGTTCTGCATTTCCTTGCTCTGTACTTCCAGCGTTTTATTCTTCTCCAGTTTGGTGCTTCCCAGTTCTTCTTTTTTCTTACGCCTGAGTTCCTGCGTACGCAGGATATTCTGGCCCTGCATTTCCCGGTAATTGCGATAACTCTTAAGGTAGGTTATGCGTTTAATGGCATCGTTAAAACTGGCGGCGGAAAAGATGAAATTCAGGAAATCGTAGTTGCTGCGGTTCTTATAGGCATACACCATGCTTTTGGCGTACTCCTGTTTGAGGGTGTCAAGAAGCCTGTCGTAGCGGTTGATGTCTTTCTGTGTATTGAACAGGTTGTTGTTTAAAACCCTGAGATCACGGTTAATATTATCGATCACCCTGTCCTGCAGGTTCACTTTATTATTGATGAGTTTCCACTGCACCAGGCTTTCTTTTGTCTGGGCTTTATTGCTGTTGAGTAATTTTTCAGTCTGCTCAATTTCCTTTCTAAGTTGCTGGCGTTGTCTCTCCAGTTCTTCCCTCGTTTCATTTTGTGCGGATACAGTTATGGAAGAACTGAGGAACAGCAGTGCAGGAAGAATGAATTTTATCATGTATTGAATTTATGGGGGTTCAACAAAAATACAATTCAGGATCAAAAAAAATCCTGCTTTTATCCTGTTAAAACAAATAACGGTTTAATTCACTTTATAATTTCTGGGCACATTGAAGTTCACTGATAATTCTTTGTTAAACTCATACTGCTTGAAATTAAGCCTCAGATCAAGTTTATTTTTTTCTGAAACAATGATCTGCCTGTAAGTAGAAAAGTTTGTACCTGTTGAATTATCATAACTGTCGTAAGTGATGTCGGCAGTGCGGTTGCGGGACATATTTACATCATCCAGTTTGCTGTGAGCAAGTAATTTATTGTCTGCTGATATGGTGAGCAGGTTTTTAAAAACCTTGTCGATACAATTCAAAAGAATATAGTCCCCCGCTTTGCGGAATGATAGGATCGAATCATTAAAGAATACAGGGTTGCCCACTATAAGATCCTGCAGTGTTTTAAAATCAACGGGCATTTCTGCAACTTCCTGCAGGTAATCAAGTGACCGGTACTGCACTTCCTTGTTTTGTTTGTTGAGCAGTGTAACACTGTCTTTGGTAATAAGCACACGGTACACTTCAACATTAAGTATGGTTGCTGAAAGTGACATCCAGATAGCACTGTCTTTTATGATCCTCACAACCGCTGTAATATCAGGTTGCTTGCCCTTACTATCTTCAATATCAACTTTGATCCTGGCTGAGAAAGTTTTAAAATCAATGGTATGAGCATGTATCTGGTCAACCGTTTCCCTGATCAGCTTTATAGAATCCTCTGCTGATTTATTATCGAAAACAGTTGTGGTATCTTTCGGAGAAATTACTTTATTGATTTGCCGGGTTGTTTTACAACTGAATAATGTAATGATGAAAAGAAATATCC
>JAFDXA010000012.1 GCA_018268185.1 Bacteroidota bacterium | reverse complement strand
GATCAACGGGCTGCAGGTAGGAACCGTTTACGATATTGCACCAACCAAAGACATGCACCAGATCCTGGTTACGCTTAACATCACCAAAGACATCAATATTCCGGTGAATTCTGTGGCCATCATCAAATCAAGCCTGCTGGGAACCACTACACTGGATATAAAACTCGGATCAGCCACCACTTACCTGAAGCCAAAAGATACCGTTGCCACTGAAGTGAATTTTGGACTGCTTAATGATGTACTGAAGAAAGTGGATCCTGTATTGTACCAGGTTACCAATGCGGTGGCATCCATTGATACTTTCCTCAAAAACCTCAACAACATTGTTGATCCCCGTGCAAAGAATAATATCGGCACAACGCTGGATAACCTGAAAGTACTCACAGCCTCGCTTACTGTTTCTTCGGCTTCACTCCAGGAACTGCTGAATACACAAACAGGAACGCTTGCCAAAACGCTCAACAACCTGAGCAGTGTTACAGGTAACCTGGCTTCTAATAATGATAAGATATCAGGTGTACTCACCAATCTCGACAAGACAGCTACCAACCTTTCGCAGCTGAATCTTCAGAAAACACTCGATTCCCTGGATGCAACTATCAACAGCCTGAAAGACATCGTTGGAAAACTTGATACCAATAACGGCACCATCGGTATGCTGTTGAATGACCCCAGTCTTTATAAAAACCTGGCATCAACAGCCAATAAACTGAACCTGCTGATAGATGACATCAGGGTGAACCCGAAACGTTACGTTAATATTTCAATACTCGGCAAAAAGAACACATCGGCCCCGCTGCAGTTGCCAATGCCCGATACGGTAAATTCTCCTTACATCATCGAAAAAGCAAAAAACTGACAAGCTTTATGATTGCTTTAGGTTTAAATGCTGCAATTTTGCAGGCAACATAAACAAAAGCGGAAATCTTGCGCATTTTTTACAGACTCTTATTGCTCCTCGTTGCCCTGGCAACATACAACGTATCCGTTGCACAGGTGATACAACCCGCCCCGGTTACAGATACTTCTTCAAGAGCGATACAGATCGTAAAGGGAAAAAACTTCCGCCAGAAAATAATCGACTCGGCCACCACCCTGATCACACTGGCTATTGATGCCATGGTACGGCAGGGAAATACGATCATCAGCGGCGACAGCATCGTGGTTAACCAGCAAACCGGCGTGGCAGAGGTTTTCGGCAATGTTCATATCAACGACTCCGACACGGTTCATACTTATGCTCAATACCTCCGCTATGTAGGTAATGAACGCATCGCTTACCTGAAAAAAAATGTGAAGCTTACCGACGGCAAGGCTGTTCTCAATACCAACGAACTTGAATACAACCTCGCTACCGGCATCGCCACTTACAGCAAAGGTGGTAAAGTGATCAACGGGAAAACGGTACTCACCAGCGATGATGCTGTTTACTATTCCGACAGCAAACAGGTGTATTTTAAAAAAGACGTTCACCTCACCGATCCCAAATATGATATCAGGGCCGACAGCCTGTTGTACAATACAGAACTCAGTGTTGCCAATTTTATTTCTCCAACAGTGATCAAAACAAAAGACGGAACAATCAACACCAGTTCCGGTTCTTATAACCTGAAAACAGGAGATGCCATTTTTCTCGACAGAACGGCCATCAGCGACAGTACGCATTCAATGATCGGCGACAGGATCGCTTCGGATGAAAAAAGCGGCATCATCCAGATAGAAGGACATGGCAAACTGGTTGACAGTGCCAATTCGGTGATCGTACTGGGCGACCAGATTCTGCTCGACAGGAATAAAAATTCTTTCCTGGCCACCAGGAAACCTGTTATGATCTTTTACAAAGACAATGACAGTACTTATGTATCAGCCGACACCCTTTTCTCCGGCCTCCGGAAATATGATTCCCTGCAAAGAAAAAACCTGGGCGCTGCTGATACCATCAAAAAAGTTACTGCAGTGGATGTAGCCAATGCATCAAAAGACAGCAGTCTTGATAAAGAGGCCACCAATGAAGTTGGAGCTAAAGACAGCATCACAAAAGCTACGGCTGTTGATCTGAATGCAACGAATAAAGACAGCATCCGTTATTTCATAGCCTTTCACCATGTACGCATATTCAACGATTCTTTGCAGGCAGTAAGCGACAGCCTGCACTACTCTACCGAAGATTCTACTTTCAAATTATTCAGGGATCCTGTTTTCTGGAACAATGGCACACAGGTGAGCGGCGATACCATGTACCTGTTCACGGAAAAGCAAAAAGCTAAAAGGCTCTACGTATTCAACAACGGCATGGTTATCAACCGTACCAAAGAAGGACTGTTCAACCAGATGAGTGGCCGTACCCTGAATGGCTATTTTAAGAACGGAGACATCGATTACATACGAGTAAAAGGCTCGCCTGCTGAAAGTATTTTTTACCCGCAGGATGACGACAGCGCTTACATCGGCATGAATTACAGCAACGGTGATGTGATAGATATATTCTTTATCAAAAAAGAACTGAACAAGGTTAAGTTCATCAACAATGTGAATGGAACGATGTATCCACTCAACCAGATCCCGGATGACAAAAAATTCCTCCGGCGTTTCAACTGGATGGACAAACGCAGGCCCAAAAACAAACTCGAATTATTTGAGTAGCTTAGCAATAGTTGCTCTTCAACCAATGAAATGACAGGCAATAAATTCATACTTTCTTTCATCATGCTTTTTTTCTGTGCGGCATCCGTTGCACAGGTTGATATTTTTACCGGAACCTGGCAGCTTGAGTATAAACAAACTCCGAAAGCCTCTCCTGTTTCCATTGAACTCAAGATCGCTTCACCGGAAAAAAACATGCTTTATCCTGCCCGGTTAAAGATCAGTTGCGAACAGTTCTCCGGTGAATACGATGTGCTGCTGGCTAAAAGAAACAGCCGGCAGCTGATGATAGGCAGAAATAAGATCCCACTTTCAGAAACTCCTTTCAGCCTGGGTAACCTTACGGTATTGCTCAACGGCACTTTTGATTTCAGTAAAGACATAAAAGGTAATGCCATATTGCTGTCGCCGAAGTTTCCCGCAAAACAATACGGTTTGCCAATTCCTGCTGACAAAGATTTTGATCCAACATTTTCAGGAACTGCGATGCAGATTGCTGCCGCATTTCGTGACCCCGAACTTCAATTCAGAAAAACTGCGATCGAACCCTGGCAGGATGAACACGTGGAAAAAATACTATCATCAACTGCCAAAACATATTATTTGGGTATCTGTGATACAGCCCAGGCGATCATGAGAGACGGCGTTATCAATTTCCCCGGCAGTAAAAAGTCTGATAACGGAACTGTTTCCGTGCTGGTAAACGGCGCTTCCGTTGTTGACCAGGCAGCCCTGGATTATAAAAAACCTACAGAAGAATTCAGGCTTGATACAGGGCAGAACATCATTGTGTTTTTTGCAGACAGTTATGGCCGCACGCCTGCCAATACCGGTAAAGCAAGTATCGCCTTTGGTAACCAGAAATTCCTGCTGAGCTTTGCTGATAAGAAAGATGTTGCTGCCACATTCATTGTTCTCAGGATATTTTATTTTGAACCGAAAGAAGAAAGAAGTCCGAACGAAAACGAACTATCAAAACTTCCCGCCGAGTATCAAACGCCGGGCAATAACAATGTGTTCTACTACCCCATCCGCAATTCTTCTGCAGTAGGCCCGCAGAATTTCAAAACAGATTCTACACAACAGAATACTTTATTAAGGGATGTTAAACTGCTGGGTAATATGGAAGCCAATTCACGGCAGATAACGCTGGCGATCTGGGATGATGCGGTGGAAGACGGCGACAGCATTTCGCTCAGCATTAACAATCATTGGGTGGTTCAGGGTATGGCTGTAAAGAAAAGGCCCCAGTTCATCATCGTAACACTCGATCCGGGGCAGAATAAAATAACATTCATTGCTGATAACCTCGGCTCCATTATTCCCAATACTTCAGTTCTGGAGATCGTGGATGG
>JAFDXA010000129.1 GCA_018268185.1 Bacteroidota bacterium | reverse complement strand
AGCCTCGTCTTCCGCTCAAACTCAGTATGAGTCGCAGGTTATGCTCTGCAAGCCGTGGTAGCTCAGGGGTAGAGCACTTCCTTGGTAGGGAAGGGGTCGTGAGTTCGATTCTCACCTATGGCTCAATCGAATTGGCCGATGGTTTTTATGCCTTAACTGCAAACCGGATTTCAAAACAAATTTTAAAAAATAAACAATGGCAAAAGAATCTTTCAAGAGGGATAAACCCCACTTAAACGTTGGTACTATCGGTCACGTGGATCATGGTAAAACAACATTGACAGCCGCTATAACCGATGTTTTGTCAAAAAGAGGTTTAGCGGAGAAAAAAAATTATGATGATATCGACGGAGCTCCTGAAGAAAAAGAAAGGGGTATCACGATCAATACAGCACACGTAGAATACGCTACTGCTACCCGTCACTACGCTCACGTGGATTGCCCGGGTCACGCTGACTACGTTAAAAACATGATCACTGGTGCAGCCCAGATGGATGGAGCTATTCTCGTGGTGGCTGCTACCGATGGTCCAATGCCACAAACAAAAGAACACATTCTGTTGGCCCGCCAGGTAGGTGTACCTCAGATCGTTGTTTTCATGAATAAAGTTGACCTCGTAGATGATCCTGAACTGTTGGAACTCGTTGAAATGGAAATCCGTGAACTGTTAAGTTCTTATGGTTTCGATGGCGACAACACTCCAATCATCAAAGGTTCTGCTACAGGAGCTTTGGCTGGTGAAGAAAAATGGGTTGCTAAGATCAACGAACTGATGGACGCTGTAGACAGCTACATTCCGCTGCCTCCACGCCTGGTTGATCAGCCATTCCTGATGTCTGTGGAAGACGTATTCTCTATCACTGGTCGTGGTACTGTTGCAACAGGACGTATCGAAAGGGGTAGAATCAAAGTTGGTGAATCTATCGAGATCGTTGGTCTGATGGACAAGCCTCTTCCAACAACCTGCACAGGTGTGGAAATGTTCAAAAAATTATTGGATGAAGGTGAAGCCGGTGATAACGCAGGTTTGCTGCTCCGCGGTATTGAAAAGAACCAGATCCGTCGTGGTATGGTGCTTTGCAAACCAGGATCTATCACTCCGCATACTGAGTTCAAAGGTGAAGTTTACGTTCTTAGTAAAGAAGAAGGTGGACGTCACACGCCATTCTTCAACAAATACCGTCCTCAGTTCTACTTCCGTACAACTGACGTAACTGGTGAAGTTGAACTGGCTGCAGGAACTGAAATGGTTATGCCTGGTGATAACACCAACCTTACCGTTAGGCTGATTGCTCCAATCGCGATGGAAAAAGGTTTGAAATTTGCGATTCGTGAAGGTGGTCGTACAGTAGGTGCCGGACAGGTAACCGAAATCCTGAAATAAGCCCTGCCGATTAACTCGTTTGTTAGTCGAAAGGCAATTGTATTAGATTTTATATCTTTACATTATATATCAAAAGCTGTCCCGACTAAGGTCAGGATAGCTTTTGGTTTTCTTACGGGCATGGTGCAACGGTAGCATACGGGTCTCCAAAACCTTTGATCTGGGTTCGAATCCTAGTGCCCGTGCTAATAAAAGTTACACGTTTAAGGTTGGAAGTTTATGGGGTATTTCCATAAATCTTAAATGGCCTTGGATACGAAACTTTAAACATTAAACAAAGAAGATGAACAAGTTCAGCGTTTTTGTAAAAGAATCCTACAAGGAACTGATGGAAAAAGTAACCTGGCCTAAATGGGAACAGTTACAACAATCCACCATGATTGTACTGGGAGCAACTTTGTTTATCACTGCTATAGTAGCATTGATGGACTTCATTGCCAACGGTTCAATGAAATTTATTTACTCCTTATTTAAGTCTTAAGTAACCATGTCAGATACTACACCCTTGGAAAAGCAGGAAACAACCGGGGCTCAACCGGCAGCAGATAAGGCAAAAGCCGAAAAAGAAAGCAAATGGTATGTGCTGAGGGTTGTGAGCGGTAAAGAGCGTAAGATTAAAGAATATCTCGACAAGGATATCATTCGTAATGGTTGGGATAAGATCATCGTTCAGGTTTTCCTCCCCGTAGAAAAAGTTTATAAAGTACTTAACGGGAAGAAGGTAATGCGTGAGCGGAATTTCTATCCCGGTTATATCATGATCGAAGTGGCTGATAACAAGTTGAACGATGACATGATCCAGCATATCAGCAACATCAGCAACGTGATGCACTTCCTTACAGATGGGAAAGGCTCAAAAGGAAATATCATCTCACTTCGTAAGGCAGAGGTGAATAAAATGCTCGGTAAAGTGGATGAAATGAGTGATGTAGGCGGCGTAACCATGAGCGAACCTTTCATCATCGGCGAAACAATCAAGATCATCGACGGGCCTTTCAATGATTTCAATGGTGTTATTGAAGAAGTGAGCGACGAGAAGAAAAAACTGAAAGTACAGGTAAAAATATTCGGCCGTGCTACGCCGGTTGAACTCAGTTACATGCAGGTAGAAAAACTTGCATAGTACATTACTATAACCAACTGTTTGTAACCGCTCCGGCTCCCGGGGCGGTTTTTGTTTGAAAATAATGGCAAAAACTGTTTGCCAGTACCATAAAAACGCCTACCTTTGCCGCCCCAAATAGTTCTTTATTGAATCTGCTTTCATAAAGCAGTACTGGGAGTTCCGGTAAAATGCCGGGACGCTAACACCAAAAATTTAAAAATATGGCAAAAGAGATCACCGGCTATGTCAAGCTCCAATGCAAAGGAGGACAAGCCAATCCGGCACCACCAATCGGTCCGGCACTGGGTTCTAAAGGTATCAACATCATGGAGTTCTGTAAGCAGTTCAATGCAAGAACCCAGGATAAACCCGGAAAAGTATTACCTGTATTGATTACAGTGTACGCAGACAAATCCTTCGACTTTATTATCAAAACCGCTCCTGCAGCAGTTCAGTTAATGGATGCCGCTAAAATCAGCAGCGGAAGTAAAGAGCCTAACCGTTCCAAAGTTGGTAAGGTTACCTGGGCTCAGATCGAAGAGATCGCAAAAGACAAAATGCCTGACCTGAATGCTTTCACCCTGAAAAGTGCCATGAGCATGGTTGCAGGTACTGCCCGCAGCATGGGACTTACAGTGGAAGGCAAAGCTCCTTGGGAAAATAATTAATCGTCAACCTCATAAAATTTTTTGAAATGATCACTAAAAAAAGAAAAGTAGCAAACGCTAAGGTTGACGCCAACAAAGCTTATTCTCTTAAAGAAGCGTCTTCTTTAGTGAAGGAAATAAACACAACAAAATTTGATAGTTCAGTTGACCTGCACGTGAAACTCGGCGTGGATCCTAAGAAAGCCGACCAGGCGATCCGTGGAACCGTATCATTGCCTCACGGTACAGGTAAAACAAAGCGTGTACTGGTTCTCTGCACACCTGATAAAGAAGCTGAAGCAACAGGTGCCGGCGCAGATTTCGTTGGCCTTGATGAGTTCATCAGCAAAATTGAAGGCGGATGGACCGATGTAGATGTTATTGTGGCAACTCCATCCGTAATGCCTAAGATCGGTAAACTCGGTAAAGTGTTAGGTCCGCGTAACCTGATGCCAAATCCTAAAACGGGAACAGTTACCAATGACGTAGCTGCTGCTGTAACTGATCTGAAAGGTGGTAAGATCGCATTTAAAGTTGATAAAGTTGGTATCATCCACGCTTCTGTTGGCCGCGTAAGCTTTTCACCTGAAAAGATCGCAGAGAACTGCCAGGAGTTTATCAACGCCATCATCAAATTAAAGCCGGCCAGTTCAAAAGGAACTTATCTCAAAGGTGTCAGCATGGCAAGCACTATGAGCCCGGGCATTATGGTGGATACCAAATCTCTTCAAAACTAAATGACTGAACTTTCTTCGCTTTGCGGCGGGGACAAAAAATATTTGTTATGACAAAACAGGAAAAAAACGAAGTGATCGAAGTACTGAAAGGAAAATTTTCCCAGTACAACAACTTCTATATTACCGATACAGAAAGCCTTACTGTTGAGCAGGTGAGCAAACTTCGCAGGCATTGCTTCGACAAACAGGTTGAGATGAAAGTGGCCAAAAACACTTTGATCAGGAAAGCGCTTGAAGGAATCGACAGCGAAAAATATTCAGGCGTATATGATTCTTTGCACAAAGTAACAGCTTTGATGTTCAGCGAAAATCCAAAGGATCCGGCTGTTATCATCAGCAGCTTCCGCAAAGAAAGCAACAACGAAAAGCCGGTTCTCAAGGCTGCATTCATTAATGGTGATGTATTCGTAGGCGACAATCAACTGAAAGCGCTTACACAGATCAAAACCAAAAATGAACTCATCGGGGAAATCATCGGCTTGCTGCAATCTCCTATTCAGCGTGTACTGGGTGCCCTGCAGAATAAGGAAAATGCAGTTAAACCTTCAGCAGAAGCTGCCGCACCGGTTGCAGAAGCAGCTCCTGAAGTTGCCGCGGCCCCTGAAACACCAGTGGCTGAAGCTCCTGCTCCAGAAGCCCCTGCAGCAGACGCAGGTGAAGCAACAGAAGCAAAACCAGAGTAATTGGTTAATGAAGAAAGTGAAACTTTCAACATTCAACCTTGAACTGATATACCTGGCCGGATGGTAAAAGGCACTAAATAATTTTTTTAATCTCCGCCGGAGTCAAACAACAATGAAGGCGGCAAAAATGTAAAAACATGGCAGACGTAAAAGCATTAGCAGAAAACCTCGTTGGTTTAACAGTTAAAGAAGTACAGGAACTCGCAGAATTCCTGAAAACAGAATATGGTATCGAACCTGCTGCTGCTGCAGTAGTAGTAAGTGGCGATGGTGGCGGTGGCGCAGCTGCTGCTGAAGAAAAAACTTCATTCAATGTTATCCTGAAGAGCGGTGGCGCTAACAAACTCGCAGTGGTGAAAATCGTTAAAGAACTCACAGGTCTCGGTCTGAAAGAAGCAAAAGACCTCGTTGACGGTGCTCCAAAACCAGTTAAAGAAGGTGTTGATAAAGCAACTGCAGAAGATCTGAAAGCCAAGCTTACTGAAGCTGGTGCAGAAGTTGAAATTGCTTAATTTTTTCGAAAATAAGTACAGGGCCGGAGATCATTCTCCGGCTTTTTTATTTCCACTTATATAATTTTTTTTCGTGGCTATCATTTTATTCGCACATTTACAGTTCACCCTAAAAAAGTATTTATGAAGTTTTTTTCATTTTCAGCGATCGCACTGGCTTCTGTACTGTTGTATTCGTGCAACAGCAGCGAAAGCAAAACAGAGCTTGCCAACAAAAATTTCCTGGATAAAGCCGGGATGGATACAACGGTTAAACCGGGAGATGATTTTTACGAATATGTGAATGGGAACTGGTATAAAAAAGTAAGCATACCCGACGACCAATCCGGCTGGGGTGTTTTTTACGAGATATATGAGAACAACCTGAAAAACCTCCGCGGAATCCTGGAAGAAGCCGCCAAAGGCAATCACACCAAAGGAAGTCTTGAACAGAAAGTAGGTGATTATTATGCAGCGGGAATGGATACAGTGGCCATTGAAAAAGCAGGCGCTGAACCTTTAAAACCCATGCTTGCAAAAATAGATGCCGTAAAAGATTATAAAGAACTGATGAACCTCGTTCATGAAAGTTACGCCAGCGGAGAGGGCGATCTTATGGGGTTCTATGTTGGCGCAGATGATAAAAACAGTTCACGCAACATAGCTGTATTTACACAGTCGGGCTTATCTCTCCCCGAGAAAGACTATTATACCCGTACCGACAGTTCTTCTGTAGCCATCAGGGCGGCGTTTACAAAATACATCAGAACACTTTTCATGCTCAATGGGCTTGATAGCACCGCTGCTGCAAAAAATGCAAACGATATCCTGGCTTTTGAAACCGAGATATCAAAATCACACCGCACACCGGTTGAACTGAGGGATCCCCAGAAAAATTATAACAAGATGGCTGTGGCTGATCTCGATAAGAGCATGCCCAATATCGGCTGGGCTGGTTTCTTTACAAAGATCAACGCCAAAGCCGACAGTGTGAATGTGGGCCAACCCGGGTATTTTACAGCATTGAATGGCTTGCTCGCTTCAAGGCCTATTGACCTGTGGAAAACAAAAATGAAGTTTGATTACATTGCTTCTAACAGCAGCCTTCTGAGTAAAGGATTCAGGGATGCAAGATTTGAATACAACAAAGTATTGAGCGGCGTAAAGAAAGACAGCGAAAGATGGAAAAAGATGGTGAACAAGGTTGATGGCGGATTGCCTGAATTACTTGGCCAGCTCTATGTAAAAAAATATTTTACTGAAGAGGCAAAGAAGAGGATGGACGAACTTGTTACCAACCTGGAGAAAGCTTTTGAAGCCAGGATCAATAAACTCGACTGGATGAGTGATTCAACCAAGGAAAGATCAAGAACAAAACTGCATACTTTTCTCAGGAAGATCGGTTATCCATCAAAATGGAAGAATTATGATGACGTAACAATCGACAGGAGTAATTTCTTTGCAAGCGCCAAAAGTATCCAACTGCACGACCAGAAAGAAATGATCGGCAAAATAGGCAAACCGGTAGACAGAATGGAGTGGGGGATGAGTGCACCAACTGTAAATGCCTATTACAATCCTTCCAACAACGAGATCGTTTTCCCGGCCGGTATTCTGCAACCTCCTTTCTTTGATGTGAATGCCGATGATGCCATGAATTATGGAGCAATAGGTATGGTTATCGGCCACGAAATGACTCATGGTTTTGATGACCAGGGAAGCCAGTACGACGAAGTCGGAAACCTGAAAAACTGGTGGACAGAAGCCGATAATACTAAATTCAAGGCAAAAACCGGGATGATCGTGAAGCAATACGGCGGTTATACTATACTCGACAGTCTGCACCTGAACGGTGAACTCACCCTGGGCGAAAACATCGCCGACCTCGGAGGTATTGCCATTGCTTATGATGCCTTCAAAATGACAAAGCAGGGCCAGGGCAAAGACCTGATAGACGGATTCACACCCGATCAACGCTTTTTCCTGGGGTTTGCTCAATCATGGCGTGAAAAGAACAGGGATGAAATTGCCAGGATGTACGTAAATGTAGATCCGCATTCTCCATCGAAATACCGTGTGCTCGGACCATTGTCGAACTTTACGCCATTCTATGAAGCTTTCGGGGTAAAAGAAACCAACAAAATGTACCTGAAACCCGAAGACAGGGCCAGGATCTGGTAAACGAAAAAAAATCTCATAATAAAAGCCGGATATTATCCGGCTTTTATTTTTAATATGTCTTGATTTTTAGGGAAACTGGGACCTCGGAAAATTGTTATTCTGATACGGGATTTTTAAGGGAGAGGCCTTTTCCACAAAAACCAAACCAAGGCGTTAATTTTTCAAAAAATAATCCTTTATTTCCCGGGACTTTCCGTACCTTTGCCCTCCTTTAATTTAGGGTTAGTGGCATCTGCTGCCCGTATCCATATTAAAGCCCTTCGCACTTTAAAACGTTTTAATTTAAATATGTCTGTAACAAAATCAACTCCTGCTCAGCGTATCAACTTCGGAAAAGTTGAATTCCTGGCAGAGACTCCCGATTTGCTCGGTATCCAGATTCAGTCGTTCAAAGATTTTTTCCAGTTAGAAACAACACCCGATAAACGTAATGTGGAAGGGTTGTTCCGTGTGTTCAAGGAAAATTTTCCTATCACTGATACACGCAACATTTTCGTACTGGAATTCCTGGATTACTTCGTAGATCCCCCACGTTATTCAATTGAAGAATGTATTGAGCGGGGACTTACTTATGCAGTTCCGTTGAAAGCAAAACTTCGTTTGAGCTGTAATGATGAAGAGCACGTAGACTTCCAGACAATCGTGCAGGATGTATTCCTCGGAAACATTCCGTACATGACACCACGTGGTACTTTTGTTATCAATGGTGCAGAAAGGGTAGTGGTAAGCCAGCTTCACCGTTCACCCGGTGTATTCTTCGGCCAGTCTATCCACCCGAACGGAACCAAAATATATTCTGCCAGGGTAATACCTTTCAAAGGTGCCTGGATGGAATTCGCTACAGACATCAACAACGTGATGTTTGCATACATCGACCGTAAGAAGAAATTCCCGGTAACCACTTTACTGCGTTCCATCGGCTACGAAACAGATAAGGATATCCTCGAACTGTTCGGCATGGCTGACGAGATAAAAGCAGATAAAAAAACATTAGAGAAAAATGTCGGCAAACGCCTCGCCGCCCGTGTACTCCGTACCTGGGTTGAGGATTTTGTGGATGAAGATACCGGTGAGGTTGTTTCTATTGAGCGTAATGAGATCATCCTCGAAAGGGATTCAATTCTTGATGAAGCAAACATCGCCATGATTCTCGAAATGGATGTGAAGAGCGTGTTTATTCAGAAAGAAGAAGTGAGCGGGGATTACGCGATCATCTACAACACGTTGAATAAAGATACTTCAAACAGTGAACTGGAAGCTGTTCAGCACATCTACAAGCAATTGCGTGGTGCTGATGCTCCGGATGATGAAACTGCACGTGGTATCATCGATAAATTATTCTTCAGCGATAAACGTTATGACCTCGGTGAAGTTGGTCGTTATAAGATCAACCGTCGCCTCGGACTTAATTTCCCTATCGAGAAAAAAGTATTGACAAAAGACGATATCATCGCCATCATCAAAACACTCGTTCAACTTACCAATGGTAAGAGCGAGGTGGATGATATCGATCACCTGAGCAACCGTCGTGTGCGTACAGTAGGAGAACAACTCTATGCACAGTTCGGTGTTGGTCTGGCCCGTATGGCACGTACCATCCGTGAAAGAATGAACGTGAGGGACAACGAGGTGTTCACTCCGGTTGACCTGATCAATGCAAGAACACTTTCTTCAGTGATCAACTCATTCTTCGGAACAAGCCAATTGTCGCAATTCCTTGATCAGACAAACCCGTTGAGCGAGATCACGCACAAGCGTCGTATCTCCGCACTCGGACCCGGTGGTTTGAGTCGTGAGCGTGCGGGCTTTGAGGTTCGTGACGTACACTATTCGCACTACGGCCGTCTTTGTACGATTGAAACACCAGAAGGTCCGAACATCGGTCTGATCTCCACACTCTGCGTTCACGCCAAGATCAATGATATGGGCTTCATCGAAACCCCTTATCATAAAGTAAATGATGGAAAGGCAGACATGAAGAAGATCACCTTCCTCAGTGCTGAAGAAGAAGATACAGCGAAGATCGCCCAGGCCAATATTGAAATGGATGAAAAAGGAAACTTCGTAAACGATATGATCAAGAGTCGCCAGACAGGTGACTTCCCGATCCTCGATAAACATGAAGTTGAATATATGGACGTTGCTCCTAACCAGATCGTAGGTTTGAGTGCATCACTGATTCCGTTCCTGGAACATGATGATGCCAACCGTGCGCTCATGGGATCAAACATGCAACGCCAGGCTGTTCCGCTGATCAGGCCGGAAGTGCCTATCGTAGGTACAGGCCTGGAAGCCAAAGCTGCACGTGACGCAAGGATACAGGTACATGCAAAAGGAGATGGCGTTGTAGAATTCGTGGATGCAAATGAAATCCATGTAAGATACAAGCGCAGCGAAACACAAAGGCTGGTAAGCTTTGAAGATGATCTCACCGTTTATAAACTCACCAAATTCGTTCGTACCAACCAGGAAACATGTATCAACCTGCGCCCTGCCGTTGCAAAAGGACAAAAAGTAAGTGAAGGTGATTTCCTTACAGAAGGATATGCAACCAAAGACGGAGAACTTGCACTTGGACGTAACCTGAAAGTAGCATTCATGCCATGGAAAGGTTACAATTTCGAGGATGCGATCGTGATCAGCGAAAAAGTTGTAAAAGAAGACCTCTTCACTTCTATTCATATCAGTGAATTTGAAACAGAGGTTCGTGATACAAAACTTGGTGAAGAAGAACTTACACCGGATATTCCGAACGTAAGTGAAGAAGCAACCAAGGACCTGGATCAGAACGGTATCATCCGCATCGGTGCTGCCATCAAGGAAGGAGATATCATTATCGGTAAGATTACTCCAAAAGGAGAAAGCGATCCTACTCCGGAAGAAAAACTTCTCCGTGCGATCTTCGGTGATAAAGCCGGTGATGCAAAAGATGCTTCACTCAAAGCACCAAGCGGAACTGAAGGTGTGGTAATCGACAAGAAACTCTTCCAGCGTGCCAAGAAAGATAAGAATGCAAAAGTTCGTGAGAAAGCACAACTGGAGAAGATCGAAAAAACACACGAAAAGAACGAAGAAGACCTGATGCAACTGTTGCAGGATAAACTGCAGACATTGCTGAAAGATAAGACCAGCCAGGGTGTTACCAACAACTTCGGTGAAACACTGATCGGTAAAGGAGCTAAGTTCAATGCAAAGAACCTGGCCAATATCGACTACCAGAATGTAAACCCATTAGGCTGGAGCGGCGACGCTAAAACTGATGACCTCATTAATACACTGCTTCACAACTATAACATCAAGTTCAATGAAGAACTGGGTCGTTACAAGCGTGAGAAGTTCAACATCTCAATCGGTGATGAATTGCCTGCAGGTGTACTGAAACTGGCCAAAGTGTACATGGCGGTTAAACGTAAACTGAAAGTAGGTGATAAGATGGCGGGTCGTCACGGTAACAAAGGTATCGTGGCAAGGATCGTTCGCCAGGAAGATATGCCGTTCCTCGAAGACGGAACACCGGTTGATATCGTACTGAACCCACTCGGGGTACCAAGTCGTATGAACCTCGGTCAGATTTATGAAACCGCTCTTGGATGGGCAGGTGAGAAACTGGGCGTGAAATTCGCCACGCCGATCTTCGATGGTGCTTCTGTTGACGAAATTGCAACCAACATCGAAAAAGCAGGTCTGCCAAAATTCGGCCATACCTTCCTCTTTGATGGCGAAACAGGAGAGCGTTTCGATCAGAAAGCTACCGTGGGTATCATTTACATGATCAAACTTCACCACATGGTTGATGATAAGATGCACGCACGTTCGATCGGGCCATACAGTCTCATCACACAACAACCTTTGGGTGGTAAAGCGCAGTTCGGTGGACAGCGTTTCGGTGAGATGGAGGTATGGGCACTCGAAGCTTACGGTGCTTCCAACATCCTGCAGGAATTGCTCACACTTAAGTCGGATGATATCATCGGAAGGGCTAAAACGTATGAAGCCATCGTTAAAGGTGACAACATTCCAAGGGCCGGAATTCCTGAATCATTCAACGTATTGGTGCATGAGTTACGCGGTTTAGGATTGGATCTCAAATTTGATTAAGTCAAAAGGTAAAAGTCAAAGTCCATAACTTTTTGGTTTTGATCTTTGAATTCAGACTTAATGAGAATTATCAATTATTAAATACTAATTATTAATTACGAATATGGCATTCAAAAAGGAAAATCGTCCAAAATCAACGTTTTCTCAAATAACCATTGGCCTGGCTTCACCGGATAGCATACTGGAAAGAAGTTATGGTGAAGTATTAAAGCCTGAAACAATCAACTACCGTACTTACAAACCTGAAAGAGATGGTTTGTTCTGCGAAAGGATATTCGGGCCGGTGAAGGATTATGAATGTGCCTGCGGAAAGTACAAGCGTATCCGCTATAAAGGAATCGTGTGCGATCGTTGTGGTGTGGAAGTAACTGAAAAGAAAGTTCGCCGCGAAAGAATGGGACATATCAAACTGGTTGTTCCCGTTGTTCACATCTGGTATTTTAAATCGTTACCAAACAAGATCGGTTACCTGTTGGGTATGAGCTCCAAAAAACTGGAGACCATCATTTATTACGAACGTTTCGTGGTGATACAGCCTGGTATCCGTGCAGATAAAGGACAGAACTATGGTGACCTTTTAACGGAAGAAGAATACCTGGATATCCTGGATGCACTTCCAAAAGAAAACCAGATGCTGCCTGATGAGGATCCTGAAAAATTCATCGCCAAGATGGGAGCTGAGGCTGTTCATGCAATGCTCGAACGCCTCGACCTGGATCAACTGAGTTTCGACCTCAGGAACTCTGCAGCCAACGAAACTTCACAGCAACGTAAAGCCGATGCATTGAAGCGTTTGAGTGTTGTAGAAAGTTTCCGCGAAGCAAATACAAGGATCAACAACCGTCCGGAATGGATGGTTATGCAATACATTCCAGTTATTCCACCGGAACTGCGCCCACTCGTTCCACTCGATGGCGGACGTTTCGCTTCGTCAGATCTGAACGATCTCTACCGTCGAGTTATCATCCGTAACAACCGTTTGAAGCGACTGCTTGAGATTAAAGCTCCTGAAGTGATCCTTCGTAACGAGAAAAGGATGTTGCAGGAAGCGATCGATTCACTGTTCGATAACAGCCGTAAATCAAATGCCGTTAAAGCTGAAGGTGGACGTGCGCTGAAATCATTGAGCGATGTGCTGAAAGGTAAACAAGGTCGTTTCCGTCAGAACCTGTTGGGTAAACGTGTCGACTATTCAGGTCGTTCGGTTATCGTTGTAGGTCCTGAACTGAAAATGCACGAGTGCGGTTTGCCGAAAGATATGGCTGCTGAACTTTTCAAGCCATTCATCATCCGCAAACTTATTGAAAGAGGTATTGTAAAAACTGTAAAGAGTGCCCGTAAGCTCGTAGATAAAAAAGAAGCGATCATCTGGGATATTCTTGAAAACATATTGAAAGGTCACCCGGTAATGCTGAACAGGGCTCCAACCCTTCACCGTTTGTCGATCCAGGCATTCCAGCCGAAACTGATCGAAGGTAAAGCGATCCAGTTGCACCCGTTGGTTACAACGGCGTTCAACGCCGACTTTGATGGTGACCAGATGGCGGTTCACGTTCCGTTGAGCCATGCGGCTATCCTGGAAGCACAGCTGTTGATGCTTTCTTCACACAACATCCTTAACCCACAGAATGGTACGCCGATCACACTTCCTTCACAGGACATGGTGTTGGGGCTGTACTACATTACCAAAGGAAAGAAAACCGTAGGTGATGATGTGGTAAAAGGAGAAGGAATGAAGTTCTACTCTTCAGAAGAAGTGATCATCGCTTACAATGAAAAGCGTGTTGACCTTCACGCCAATATTAAAGTAAAAGTGAACTGGCGTAACAACGATGGTACGCTGGTAAGAAAACTCATCGACACAACTGTTGGGAGAGTAATATTCAACCAATTTGTTCCGAAAGAAGTTGGTTTCATCAATGCGCTGCTTACCAAAAAAGCACTGCGTGAGATCATTGGTGATATCATCAAATGGACCAGTGTTCCGGCAACAGCCAAATTCCTGGATGATATCAAAACACTTGGTTACAGGATGGCATTTAAAGGTGGTCTGTCGTTCAACATCAACGATCTTATCATCCCGGCCATCAAAGCTGAGCTTGTTGAAAATGCCCAGTCGGAAGTATCTGAAGTTTGGGATAGCTACAACATGGGATTGATCACCAACAACGAACGTTACAACCAGATCATTGATATCTGGAGCCGTGTAGATACAAAAGTTACAGAAACTTTGATTCGTGAACTGGCATCAGACAAACAGGGCTTCAACTCAGTTTATATGATGCTCGACTCAGGAGCGAGGGGTTCTAAACAACAGATTAAGCAGCTTGCAGGTTTGAGGGGATTGATGGCCAAGCCACGTAAATCAGGTTCTACAGGAAGCGAGATCATTGAAAACCCTATCCTGGCGAATTTCAAAGATGGTCTGAGTGTATTGGAATACTTCATCT
>JAFDXA010000128.1 GCA_018268185.1 Bacteroidota bacterium | reverse complement strand
TGATCATTATGCTTTTTATGTCCATTGAAGATTGAAAATTCCGCCTGTAAATTTCTGTCTAAATCAACCTGGAAATATTTGGCACAATGAATGGCCGTAGCTCTGTCGTAAAACTTTTCTACCAGGTAAAGCAATAAATGCAAAAAGGAATACGCACCTCCGTTGGTATAAATTCCATTTTCATCCGTAATTAATTTATCCGTTTGCAGGTTCACATCAGGAAATAAACTTTTAAAGTTTTCCGACAAAGCCCAGTGAGTAGAACAGGTTTTGTTTGTTAGCAAACCAGTAGAGGCCAGCATGAAGCTACCAATGCACATACTTGCAATTTCAGCACCTTGTTTGTATTGCCTGGCAACCCAATCGATCAGCATTTTGTTATTCCTTGTGGCTGTGTCATAACTCTTAACCAACGAAGCCGGAATAATGATGAGTTCCGTTTTGTCAATTTCGGAAATGGAAAACTGGTGTTTTACAGACAGGAAACTGTCATTCAGAAAATCCGTTTTCGTTGCGCCAACCAGTGCAATTTCAAAGAGAGCATTACCACCAGTTTTCGCCCTGAAATTGTTTGCTTCGCTGAACATTTGATACGTACCCACGATACAGGCTATCGTGCTTAAATTGGTTTGTTCGGCCGGTACTAAAATTGACAAATGTTTCATACGCTTGTTTGCGCAAAGGTATGCAGAATTAATGTCCAGATCAACCCGTGATATTGTCTGAATTGCACATTTGTTTTTTGTTATTTAGACAGCAACTTTGCTGCATCAAAATAAATTAACTAAAAATGACACAGACAGAAATCGCCATTAAAATGGTATTGGATAGATGGAATGGCTCTATCTTAAATTTAAACAAGCACCTGAACGAATTGAGTGATGAGCAATTGCAAAAGGAAATTGCGCCGGGCAAGAACCGGGGAATTTATCTTTTAGGGCACCTAATCGCTGTGCACGATGATATGTTGATATTGTTGGGAATGGGAGATAAACTATTTCCTGAATTGAATGAACCATTCATTAAACAGGCTGATAAAGTAGCAACCCAGATTCCTTCGCCTGCAGCAATCAGGAAAATGTGGGCAAAGCAAAACGATGTGTTGCAGGAGAAATTTGCTAAAGTAACGGTTGCAGAATGGTTTTCTAAACACACAGCCGTTTCCGATGAAGATTTTTCAAAGGAACCACATCGCAACAAACTTAATATTATCATCACCAGAACTTCGCATCTGCAATATCATTCCGGACAAATTGTTTTACTCAAAAAATAACCAAAATGGACAAAGCAAGTTTTCAATTCAGTTTTACAACTTCAAAAAAGGCAGTTGAAGTGTTTGATCATTTAATTGATCCAGGAAACTGGTGGGTTGGTTTATTTAGTGAAACAATTGAAGGCAAAAGCAATCAAATCAATGATGAATTTTCTTTTAAAGCAGGCGATGGCGTTCACTTTTCCAATCAAAGACTGGAAGAACTTGAGCCTGGCAAAAAAATCGCCTGGCTGGTGACAACAAGTAATTTGTCGTTTCTTAAGAACACCAACGAATGGGCCGGAACGAAAATATGTTTTGATATTGAAGAGGTAGCAGGCAACACAAAAGTTACTTTTACACACAAAGGTTTGATCCCGGAAATTGAATGTTACAACAGTTGTACAAGCGCCTGGACACAATACTTACAGAATCTTAGTGCACATTTCAATTGAAAGCAGGGAAGTGGGTTCACATTTATCCCATTATAATTTTGGAAAATCGGAAATGCTTCCAGTTCTGCCAACGGG
This sequence comes from Bacteroidota bacterium, assembly GCA_018268185.1. Taxonomy (GTDB): domain Bacteria; phylum Bacteroidota; class Bacteroidia; order Chitinophagales; family Chitinophagaceae; genus Ferruginibacter. The sequence continues at coordinate 2,668 of JAFDXA010000128.1, read as the reverse complement.
ACTTTATAAGATTATATTTGCTGGAGGTACTGAGTTTAAGCTTCGAAAAAGCTTAAACTCAGTTCAACAATCATAATTTATATCAGTATCATTCTCTTTTTTTTCGTTATAAGTTCAATCGATGTTAAGATTATACAATAAATTTCAAGCGGCCATCATATTAGTTTCGTGAAAACATGTTTGCTAAAACGGTACAATAATTCATTGAATTGTTTAGGTGCTTCTAATTGTGGCATATGGCCTGCATTGGATATGTAATGAACTTTATTTTCCCAGAGTTTTGGTGTAGTAATCAGTTTGAGATAAGCGCCATTTATCAGTTGGTCTTCTTCTCCGTGTAAAATCGCTACAGGGATATCCGCACCTGCAATAATTGAAGCTTCGTTTTTTGTATTGCCTTCTGCCAGATCTGCTCCAACAGCACTACGCATTTTGGGATCTGTATTTCTTATTGAAGTTGTTATTGTAACCGGTACTATCGATCCTTTTTTAAGGAAAGCTTTTCCCAGCAAGCTGATTTCATGATCCTTCAATTCTTCCTGGAATATCAGACCTGCAGCCTCGTTTGGAAGGAACATAGCAGGTATGTCAGGAGGAATTTGCATGGGCGGCGCACCGAAAATGACTAACCCTGCCATTGCTTTACGCAACTGATAGTAAGATTCCAATAACAAATGCCCGCCAAACGAATGTCCCACAAATAATACATTAGCCAGTTCCAGTTTCGTTATGAGTTTGGCGATGATGTTTGCAAAGAATTCTATTGTATATGAACCAGTGGTTTTTTTTCTGAATTTCCATGACCTGGCAAGTCAAACGCTATGCACCTATAACCTTTTTCTTTAAAAAAATGACATTGTTCTTTAAAAGCGGAAGAATAAAGTGACTTGCCGTGAATAAACAATAGCGTCCTACCAGAGTTATTGCCATAATCGTAAACAGCGGTATTCAAACCCTCTAATTGAACAAAGTAATCCGGTGTCATATTTGGGAATAAATATTTATTTTATTTTATTTTATTAGAATAAATATATACTTTACTTTCATTATTCTCAAAAACCCATGGAACTTTCAGAGTACCTGGACTTTAAGAAACATGCATACGATCGTTTCAAGGACGGCATTCTTTTTACGAATAAATTAATGCAGATAGTCTATTTGAATGATACAGCTCAAAAACTATTCGGCGCTCCTGAAGACCAATTAATCAACAAAAATATTAAAGAGGTTAGTAACCAAATATTTTTACTCATATCTTCATCAAATGACAAGAATTCTCCTTATTCTGGCAAAATAGTTCCTCAGGCTATAAACTTCACAAACAGAAACAAAATAACTTACTCAGCGCTCACTTTTATATCCCAACTTGGTGATAAGCATGCAGAACTTGGTTATGTTATAATCATTCAGGATCCTATATCGGCGTCTGAATTAGATATTTCCACTATTTATGCACGAATGCCATTTCTGAGGGCTTTGAATATAAAGAATGATGAATTCTTTTACATTTCTGATTTTACATCCGGAAGAAATATTTTCTGCAGTGATTCGGTAGAAAAATTTTTGGGGTGGGAGCCGTTTAATTTTGTAAACGGAACCTGGGCTTTTGCCATTTCAAAAATTCATCCTGACGATGTGCATATCATCAACAAAGTTTACAAACAGCGACTACGTTGGCAAAAATTTCCATATAAGTACGATCATATACCTCAAAGTTACAGTTACAGGATGTTGCATAAAAAAGGGCATTATGTTTATGTAAACATTAATGCAGCTTTATTACAAAGGAATAACCAAAATGAACCCCTGTATATAATCAGTTTTGGCAAAACATCAGCGCTGCCTGACCAGCTAAAAGATAGTTCCTCCTCAAGGCTTACACCTCGTGAAAGCCAGTTGCTGACAGAGCTAGAACATGGTAGGAGTTATAAAATGGCGGCTGCAGAATTGAACATCTCCATTAACTCTGTACGCACCTACATACGACGCATTTACCAAAAATTAGAGGTGCATTCTATTACTGAAGCCATTCACAAAAATTCACGTAGTCGTCGCCTCATATAATTGCTGTCGCATTTTTATGCGATTGACAAATGCTTTTCCAGTAACTATTTTTGAATTTCAGGAATATTATTCTCAGGCGAGTTTAATATTAATGAAATATCAGTCATGAATTTTAGCAATTTTCTATTTTGTCAACAGGCTTAAATTAAATTTTATGTTAAGAATCTTTTTTCTAATTACCCTTATGTGTTGTTCTTTCGCAGTGCAGTTTGTATTTGCTCAGAACAATGACCCTTTTGAAAAACTGAAAAAAATGGCTCCCACACAACCGGTGCAAAAACAGGTTTTTTCAAAAAAGGCTATCATTAACGAAAACAATGCCTCGTTCAAAATATTAAGAAAAACATCTATTCCTTTCGTGCCATTTGAAATGAAGGATGGATCGGGCAAGTCTGTAGCGCCAACAGAAATGATTAAACTTTCAAATGGAAAAACTGTTGTAGCCGGTGAATATTATAAACAACTGAATGATTTTGAGCGAGCACTGAATACAAAGGGATATTCCCTCAGGAAGAAGAATGATGTACTCAGGTCTGAAATATCGCTCGATAAAAAACTGTACGATGCCAGGTTAAAAAAAATGCCTGCAAAAGCAGGTTCATTG
>JAFDXA010000127.1 GCA_018268185.1 Bacteroidota bacterium | reverse complement strand
GCTGCTCTCACTTACATTGATACCGCCGGTGTTGCTTTTAGCATGGTTGTTTAAAAAGAAAATGAATGGTATGCAGGCTTATGGAAAAGCAGCCAGTGAAAAAACCATGCAACACCTGCAGGAAGCGCTGGCAGGCTATGTTGAAAGCAATGTGTATGGCCGCCATGATTTTTTCAGCAGGCGTTACAACAATTTTCAATCAAGGCTCAATCATTATCTCGCTGAAAGGCTTGTGATACAGAGTTTACCATCCCGGCTGATAGAAGTATTTGCTGTATTTGGTTTATTTATGATGATTGTGCTGCAAAACTGGATGCAGGGGCCTCAACAACTCAAACTGGTTACCATAGGAGCTTTTGTGGCTGCAGCTTACAAAGTAATACCGGGTATTGTGCGGATCATTAATTACCGCAACCAGGTAAAAACCTATTCTTTTGTATTGCCTGATCTTCTCGGAAGCAAAGCCATCAAAAAGCATCGGCATTCAAAGCAAGCGATCCGCTCTGTTGCCTTTAATAAAGTTTATTTTGATTATCCGGGTAAAAATGTGTTGAGTAATTTCTCCATGCAGTTGTCTGCAGGTGATATGGTTGGAATATCCGGTTCATCCGGGAAAGGAAAAACAACCATTGCCAACCTGTTGTTGGGATTCCTGGAGCCGGTTTCGGGAAATATCCTGATCAATGAAAAACAAGCAAGCAAACAGGAGCGCCAGGCATACTGGAACAGGATCGCATACATAAAGCAACAGCCATTCTTTGTTCACGATTCACTGGTTCAGAATATTACTTTCCACGAAACTGAACACGACAGCTCAAAGGTTTTTGATGTGGTTGAAAAAACAGGCATGCAGAAACTGGTTGATACAAAACCAGCCGGCATTCATACCACGGTTAAAGAGAATGGCAAAAATTTCAGTGGTGGCCAACGGCAGCGCATCGTTTTTGCCCGCGCTTTGTATAAAGATGCCGACCTGCTTGTACTGGATGAACCTTTCAATGAACTGGATGATATATCTGAAATAAAAATGCTGAACCAGTTGCGTGAACTGGCTTCTGAAGGAAAGATCATCATACTGATAACACACAACCGGAACATGCTTTCATTCTGTAATAAAAAAATAATACTGGATGAACAGTGATGGAACATTGGTCATCCTCATGCCTGGCTTTCCCAAAGATGAAGCCGATAGCAGTTGCCTGCCTTTTCCGCAATTGTTTGTAAAAAACCTGGCCGCACAAAATCCGGCCTTGAATGTCATAGTGCTTGCCTTTCAATACCCTCATTCCCTGCAGCCATACCATTGGCACAATGTAACGGTATATCCATTTAACGGAAGAAATAAAGGAAAACTGAACAGGTTACTTGTGTGGAATGCTGTTTGGGTAAAACTGAAACAGATCAAAAGAGAGCATAAACTGGTTGGTATTTTGAGTTTCTGGCTTGGGGAATGTGCGTTAATCGGTAAATACGCATCTAAAAAATTTGCTGTAAAACATTTTACATGGCTACAGGGCCAGGATGCAAGGCAAAACAACCGGTTCGTTCAATTGGTAAAGCCCGAGGCAGAAGATATTATTGCTTTATCAGATTCATTGTCAGACGAACTCTATAATAATTACGGCATACATCCGGGCATAGTTATTCCTTCCGGAATTGATGAAACTATGTTTGATGTGTTGCCGTCAGCAAGAACCATTGATGTCATGGGTGCCGGTTCTTTGATTTCACTAAAACGATATGATATGTTCATCCGTATCATATCAAAACTTGCAGCCCGGTTTCCGGAACTCAATTGTATCATTTGTGGCGATGGGCCTGAGCGTGAACACCTGCAGCGTTTGATCAATGAGAACGGGCTTGCAAATAATATCCGCCTTACAGGATCACTGCCTCATAAAAATGTATTGTCACTCATGCAGTCTTCGAGGATATTCCTGCACACCTCATCGTATGAAGGATTTAGTACAGTCTGTAATGAAGCTTTGTATGCCGGTGCAACAGTGATTACATTTTGTAAACCGATGCATGTTGATTTTAAACAGCAACATATCGTGTCCTCCGAATATGAAATGGAAGTCCTGTTGTGTAAGCTTCTTCAAAAAAAGAAAGAAGTATATGAACGTGTCCTTACATATTCTATGAAGAATACCTGTAAGCAGGTGCTGGATCTGTACTGGACGGTTCCGGTAGTGGAGTCCCGCTAACAATATCATCGCAGATCAGGCACAGGTCGTCAGCTATCTTTTTAAAACTGAGTTCTTCTTCAAAATGGCGAATGACTTTCTGCCGCGAAGAGTCATTTTTAAAAGTGATACATTGCTCAAGTGCCAGCGCCAATGCATTTGCATCAGCTTTCCTGAACAATATGCCAACATTGCCGTAGCCGGTAATTTTTTTGAATGTGGGGATATTGCTTACTACCGGAATGCAGCCGCAGGCCATAGCTTCCAGCAATGCATAACCACTGCCTTCCCTGTGACTGGCTGCTATGTAAAAATCTGCTGCACTATACCAGGTTGACAGTTGCTCATGTGGTATTTTGCCGACAAGCTTTACAGTATGTCGCAGGATTTCACTTTCTGCTATAATCTGTTCGATGGACTTTAATAAGGATTCCTGTTGGTAGATCATGTATAACCTGGCTTTGCTTTCATTGGCAGCAAATTTTTCAAAGCCACGCAATGTTGTTACCGGGTCTTTGTTTTCATCCAAACGGCCTACCCATAAATAGATGATCTTGTCTTCTTCCAAACCCAGATCCATCCTGCTTTGTTTTTTCTCTGATGGTTTTAGCCATGTAGAAGCTTCGAGCAGCGTTTTGCATTTATCTGTGTCGGAAATTATTCCGGCATTGATCCACGGAGTTGCATTGTCAAGCGAAGTGAACAGGTAAGCTGAAATATACCTGTCTGCCAGTCGTTGCAAGTTTTTTTTCAAACCTTTAGCCGGCAATTCGCCATGATGCTGTGCAAGAATATGCGTCTTTTTCCCAAGGATAAATTTTAATGCAATTACCTGTAATGGAAAAACAAGGCCTTCTATCATTACAATATCGGGCTGCAGGCGGGAGATATATTTATGTGTTTTAAAAGGAATATGCCAGCTTTTATTACTACCCCTGAAAAAAACGAAATCAGTATTTTGTTTTTTTAATGTTCCTTCAAAAGCGGCATGTTTAACCAGTGTCGGCTTCGTATGTGCGGGCATGAAATCAATAAAACCATTGGATGGAGCATGTTTCTTTATTACCTCTTCCGGATTGTTAAATTCTGCGTGATGGTGATATACAATATTTACAATTTTCATAGGATGGCAACGGGGTGATCATATTTTGAAATACTGCAGGGAAAATCCACTGCATCATTTATTGCATGTATGGAAGTGATCACATTGATCATTTCTTTTGGCACCCATTTCTCCCTGTTATTGATATAAACAGGCCGGTACCGGTTGATTTCAAAACCGGGTACATTCAGTTGCTGTAAGATCAATGTGTCAAAAAACCTGATATTACCTTCCTGCATGATCAATAAAATATCTTCCGGGTTTGCAGCAAAAAAACTATCCATTGCGTTTCCGCATTTTCTTTCAGCAACAACAATGTCGGCATCTTTCCCAGCCGCGATCTTCCCTTTATTCAGGTTCCAGAGAGATGAAGAAGAACAGGTAAGCATTTCAAATATTTCGGCATCGCTAGCCTGCTTTGTTTGCCGGGCAAGCCTTATGTGGTTCCACATATTCCAGTTGCCGGTAAGGGTGGAATCGGTACCAAATACAATAAGTGCCTGTTGTTTTAGTTCCTTAACAGGCGCATCTATGCCCAGCAGGAACCTGTTTGATTCAGGGCACCAAACAATTGCTTTAAAACTCCTTGCCTGCGATGCTGTCATGGCTACTCCATGAATGCCTATGAGTTTTCTTTTAAAAAAATTCCATTTCAGAATTTCGTTGATCTCATTATGAGATTCAGCATCCTTTCCTTCCCCTACATGAATTACGCAGTACTTTTTTTTAGCAAGGGGGTTGTTGAGTTTCCTTTTCCAGCCAGCTTCATTTTTTGCCGAGTGGAGATTCTGTACATCCTGTATGATCTTTATCTGCGGATCTTTTACCTGTAGTTTATCACCATGATTCACTACGGTAGTGATACCGGCTATAAGATTTTTATACATGCCCCAGCTTGCCCTGAGTGATACCGGTATTTGTAAAACTGCATTGATCTCGTTCCCGTAGTTACTGTGAATGTATTTTCCCCATTCAGCATAGTTGTTGTAAGTTCTGTTGCCAAGTGCAGGGAAACAATTGAAATCAAGGTGGTCATGTGAGTTGATCAGGCCGGGAAATGCAATGGCATTCTCAAAATGAATAGAAGCAATACTATCCTGGTCATAAGTTCCACCAGTTACTGTTCTGGTAATAATGCTGCCGCTCACCCTCACATCCATGAGGCGTTCATCCTGAACTGATATGATATTACAGAGCTGCATTCTTTTTTGCCAGCAGCCCATAGATCACCGGCATGCCTTTATATCGGTTATAAACATGAATGGCTTCCTGCGCTTCATAGAATGGCTTTACAGACTCATCTATGAGCCTTTCTTTTTTCTCAACCAGTTCCATATTATTTCGCTGAAGATGATCAGCAATCACTCCAACAGGGTGAATGTAATTCTTCACCGACAATGTTCTCGAGTGATGCCTGAAACTTCTTTTTCCTCCCTGAGCCAGTATGGAAGGGTGAAAGTCGGTGATCAATAAATCTCCCCCGGGTTTGAGCAATGCGCCCCAGGATCCTATCGCAGTGGCAAGGTCTTCAATATGTGCAATGGTGAGGGTGGAAATAATACAATCGAAAGCAATACCATCGGTTGGTATGATATTACCCGAAACAAGACTTGTATTGGCTGCCGGGAATTTTTCTTTTAAGCGGGAAAGCATCCCGCGGGAAATATCAAAACCAGTGATGGATGCCGGCTCCTGTTTGTAAAGAGCAGGCCAGTGCCTCCCTGTTCCGCAACCGATATCGGCAATATTTTTATCCTTCAGCTGCATTTTTGAAATCAATGATGAAACAATGATCTCATCAAGATACAACATCAGGTTGCCCGGCTGTTGGTCGTACGTGGCAGCCCATAGATCATATGCTTCCGCAGCAGGGATGTCCTGTTTCGCTGTTCGCTTTTTTGATAAATAATTCCTGATGCTTCCGATCATGATTTAGCCTTACTTTATTGAATACGGTTGCAGCTGTTGATGGGTTGCTGTATGCTGTTTATTTTCAACTCCCCGGGCAACCTTTACCCCGCTGTTCCGTATTAAAAACCGGGGCGAATCTGCTGCCCTGCATACACATGAGCAGTATCTTATTATTCAATCCCCGGAGCGCCGTTGCTAAGTACAGAGTACCTAATTCTATATTAAACATTGCTGCCTCTATTGAAGGAAAATATCCCTGGGTGATTGTGGACGGGAACCGGGAAGAAGATCCTCTTTACAGCATCATGCGCTACCTTGAAAGCGGGTCTTTTTCTTACGTGGGCATCACCGTTATGCCCGGCCCGCAATTAAAGCAGGCCATACGCATTTCCAAAACGATACGTGATGCTTATCCCGGAATTAAAATTATCTGGGGTGGGTATTTTGCCAGCAACCAGTACAAAACGGTGCTTGAGTCCGGTTATGTTGATTTTGTTGTGAATGGGCCGGGAGATCACTGCTTTCCCAGGCTTATCGATGCGTTGGAAAACAACCAGCCTTATGAGCTTATCAAAAACCTGGTTTATCGTTCCGGAGACCAGGTTATCAAAAATCAGAAGGAAGATCTTATAGACCAGGATGAACTTCCGCCATTACCATACGACAAACTCGATAGATTTTATTCGATGGAGAAGTACCTTGGTAAAACTTATCTTGGCAATAAAACACTGGCATATCATTCCAGTATCGGCTGCCCCTTCACCTGTTCTTTCTGTGCCGTGGTTCCGATTTATGAAGCCCGCTGGAAAGGAAAATCAGCACAACATATTTACAATGATGTTAAATACATAAAAGACAAATGGGGGGCTGATGCGATTGAATTTCACGACAATAATTTTTTTGTTTCAGAAAAGCGGGCTGTTGAATTTGCTGAATTGATTATGCCCGAGAAGATGACCTGGTGGGGAATGGCCCGGATCGATACTATGTCGAAATTCAGTGATGCAAGCCTGGAACTGATACGGAAAGCAGGTTGTAAGATCATATTTTTTGGAGCGGAAAGTGGTAATGATGCGGTACTGAAGCAAATGGACAAAGGCGGAACACAAACGGGTAAACAGATCGCGGCTTTTGCAGCCCGGCTTAAAAAATTCGATATCATTCCAGAGTATTCTTTTGTGCTGGGTACTCCGGCGGCTACGCCGAAAGAAGTAGAAGCACAGATCGATTTTGATATCAACTTTATCAAAAAGATAAAAGCGATCAATCCCAAAACAGAAATTGTTGTTTACACATACAGTCCTGTTCCTACAGAAGGCTCTGAACTTTTCAACCAGGCAAAACAGAAAGGGTTTCATTTTCCAGGAAAGCTGGAAGATTGGATCAGTCCGGCCTGGGAAAATTTTGATCTCAGGAAAAATCCCCTCACACCCTGGCTTACACCGGCGATGATCGATAAGATCAGGAATTTTGAAACCGTACTGAATGGTTATTATCCAACGGTAACAGACATCAGGCTCAACGGTTTTAAACGAAAAGCCATTCACCTGCTGGCTGGTATCAGGTATAAGATCAACCTGCATCAATACCCTTATGAGATCAAATTGCTTCAAAGAGTATGGAAATACCGCCAACCCGAGATACAGGGATTTTAAATCATTCCTGTTCCAACAATGACAATGATCAGATCACTATACCAGGTATATAACCGTTACCGGACATTGAAGACCGACAGGATATCTTCATTACCCATCGTAATACTTATGCCGCACAGCGCCTGCAATTGCAAATGTGTGATGTGCGATATATGGAAAGGCAATAAAAACCAAAAACAACTTAGTGTAAAAGACGTTGAATCGTTGCTGACTACATTGCGGAAGTTCGGAACGCAACAGGTACTGATGTCGGGGGGAGAAGCATTGCTGAACCCGAATTTTTTTCTGCTCTGCGATATGCTGAAAAAGGAGAGGATGCAGGTAAGTTTATTGTCAACAGGTATTACACTAGCTAAAAACGCCACAGAAATATGCCGGTATGTTGATGAAGTGATCGTGTCGCTGGATGGTGATGAGGCGATGCATGATGCTATCAGGAATATCCCGGGCGCTTTCAGGAAAATGAAAGAAGGGATTGATGCGGTTCGTGCAATTGATCCTGCATATAAGATCAGCGGTCGTTCGGTGATACACAAGATCAATTTCAGGATTTGGCCCCGGATCATTGATACAGCAAAACAACTCGGGTTGAATTCCATCAGTTTTCTTCCGGCCGATGTAAGCAG
>JAFDXA010000126.1 GCA_018268185.1 Bacteroidota bacterium | reverse complement strand
GGCGAGGGGTGAGCTGCTTTCAGTACAAAGTGTTTCGATTCATCGATGAGTATTTGTTTTTCCTGTGCAAATTTCCCCCATAGCAGGAATACAACGCCTTCCTTCATTTCCGATACCTTACTGATAACCGCATCTGTGAATTCGGCCCATCCGTAGCGGGCATGGCTGAAAGGCTCGCCGGCTCTTACGGTAAGGGCGGCATTCAGCAACAACACGCCCTGCTCGGCCCATTTGGTAAGGTTGCCATATTCCATCGGCATTTTCACCCCCAGGTCGTTTTCTATTTCTTTAAAGATATTGACCAATGAAGGCGGAGGTTTGATGCCGGCAGGAACGGAAAAGCTAAGTCCGTGCGCCTGCCCGGGTCCATGGTACGGGTCCTGCCCGAGTATTACCACCCGTACCTTATCGAAAGGGGTTTGATTAAATGCATTGAAAATAAGCGGCCCCGGTGGATAGATGACCTTGCCCTGCGCTTTTTCAGTTTTAAGGAAGGTAACTACCTGCTGAAAATAGGTTTTGGAGAATTCGTCCTTTAAAACGGCTTTCCAGCTTGGGTGAATCTGTACGTCCATGGAGATGCTGATGTTTAATTTATCCGGGCGGCTTGCAACTTACAAAGATTTGCGGATGGATGGGCAATAAAAAAGGCAAGGATTGAACCTTGCCCACCAAGTGATCCGGATTGGATTCGAACCAATGACCCTCAGCTTAGAAGGCTGATGCTCTATCCAGCTGAGCTACCGGACCGGGATACAAGCACTGGGCTTGCTCAACAGGGCTGCAAATATAGGGCATTATGGTTGCATTTGAACAGGGTTTTGCAGCCGTGAACAAATTGGTTTTCAGCTATTAGATATAATATTTATTTTTTAGCTGAGTATAGAAATAAAACTATATTTTTGTTAAAATATGCTTGATTGGTATGTTTTTAGGTGCTACATTTGCTGAAATTCAAACCGTAAATATTCTCTGAACTATTAAGAGAGATAATTATTAAATTAAAACTTAGCGTTTATGAAACAAAAACTTGTGTTGTTATTTTCTTTGGTGTTGACGGCCTCTGGCTTGTTTGCACAATCGTCGGACAACCCAACCAAGAAAGGTACTTTATTCGGAATTCACTTTAATGCTGTAGATTTCAAAACACCGGTTGTTTGGAAAAACAATACAGGCTCGAGGGATCTTACCAAGATGAAAGACATGGATTTCGGTTTTTCTCTTTCTTACTGGAAAGGACTTACATCCAGGATAGATTTCTCTACCAAACTGACAGGCCTTATGCACGACTACGCCAGTGCAGACAGGGGCGAAACAACCAGGAAAACAGAACTGGGTGTTGAACTTGAACCATCTTTAAACGCAAAAGCTTTCAAAGACAATGCGATGTTTAACCCATTCCTTACTGTAGGTATCGGCGGTGGATATTACACCGGCGAATGGGGTGCTTATGTACCAACAGGTGTAGGTCTGCAGGTTAACTTCAACAGCTTTACATATTTACTGGTTCAGGCTCAGTACCGCTGGACGCTGACCAAAGACAAACTGAAAGACAACCTGTTCTTCTCTTTCGGTATTGCTCAGAACTTTGGTCCTGAAAAACCAAAAGTAGTTCCTCCTCCGCCACCACCACCAGTACTCGACCGCGATGGCGACGGAATCAATGATGTTGATGATAAGTGCCCGGATGTTGCAGGTGTTGCTGCACTGAAAGGATGTCCTGATAAAGATGGCGACGGTATCGCTGATGCAGATGATAAGTGTCCTGATGTTGCAGGTCTGGCTAAATACCAGGGTTGCCCTATTCCTGATACTGATGGCGACGGAATCAACGACGAACAGGATAAATGCCCTACTACTAAAGGTGTTGCCCGTTATCAAGGTTGCCCGATCCCGGATACCGATAATGACGGTGTAAACGATGAAGAAGATAAATGCCCTAGCCGTCCAGGTCCGGCCAGCAACCAGGGTTGCCCAGAGATCACTAAAGAAGTGATCGACAAAATCAACTTTGCTGCTAAGAATGTATTCTTCGCTACAGGTAGCTACAAACTGTTACCAAAATCATTCAAATCACTGGATGAAGTAGCCAACATCATGAAAACTGATGATCTGTTAAGGATCCAGATCGATGGCCACACTGATGCTCAGGGTGATGATGCCAAGAATATGACTTTGTCTGAAAACCGTGCTAAAGCGGTTAAAGACTACCTGGTTAGCAAAGGTGTTCCTGAAGCACGCACAAGTTCTGCCGGTTACGGTGAAACAAAACCAGTAGCTGATAACAAAACAGCTGCAGGCCGTGCTCAAAACAGGAGGGTTGAAATGACTGTAAGGAATTTCTAATAATTATCTCGGATTATAAAATGAGCCCCGGTTTGATTACCGGGGCTTATTTTTTTGAGGAATGATGACGCGGGAAGTAATGGGCAAAAAAGATGTAAACTGGTTAAAAAAAGATGTAAACTCTTTGGGGGAAGTTTACATCTTTTTTATTTGTACATCCTGTAAATCAATTTCAGTTCAAAACCGCCTCATCTTCATATATTCTGACAGTGTTGTATAAAGTATCTCTTTCTACCGGTTTCCTGCCCACCTGGCTGATAAGCGTTACCAGTTCTTCTGTGGTCATGGTAGGGGATTGTTCCTCGCTTCCGGCCATGGAATAGATTTTGGTTGAATCATCGATGGTGCCATCTATATCATTAACTCCAAAGGAAAGTGATAACTGGGCGTTCTGTCTTCCCAGCATCGGCCAGTAGGCTTTCAGGTGCGGGAAATTATCCATATAAATACGGGCAATGGCATACATGCGCATGTCTTCCACCAGGGTTGATTCCGGAACATTGCTCATATCGTTATTGGCATTTCGGAATTTCAGCGGGATGAAAGTATTAAAGCCCCTGGTTTTATCCTGCAATGCACGGAGTTTATGCATGTGATCGATCCGGTGCTCGTATTTTTCAATATGGCCATACAACATGGTGGCATTACTATGCATGCCAAGTTTATGAGCCGTTTCATGAATATGCAGCCAGCCATCACCACTTACTTTATCGGCACAGATCTGAAGCCTGATCTCGGGATGAAATATTTCTGCGCCACCACCGGGTAAAGACTGAAGCCCGGCTTCTTTCAATTGCTTCATGCCTTCTTCCACAGATAGTTTGGCTTTCCGGAACATATAGTCGAGTTCAACGGCTGTAAATGCCTTTATGTGAAGATCGGGCCTGTGTGCCTTGATCTTTTGTATCAGCTCAATGAAATAAGCCATGTTCATTTTCGGATGAACACCACCCACGATGTGAACTTCTGTAACTTCCTTGCCATCGTATTGTTTAACGATGTCAAGCATCTGTTCAATACTCAGTTCCCAGCCATCTTCTTTATGCGCATACAAACGGGAATATGAACAGAACTTGCAACTGAAAACACAAACATTGGTTGGCTCAATATGGAAATTGCGGTTGAAATAAGTGCTGTGGCCATGAAGTTTTTCCCGGATGTGGTTGGCCAGGAAACCCACAAATGAAAGGCTCCCTTTGTTGAAAAGGGCCAGGCATTCTGCATCAGTGATGCGAACGCCGTCTTTTACTTTTTGCGCAATGCTTTTCAGTTCGGGGTCAAGGGTGTTTTCAATACAAATATCTATGGAAGACATGGTTAAAAATTTCTGCAAAGTTATTAAGGTTGATTGGTTAAATAAGACAAAAAAAATGCTTTTGCCATAGCGGGCTTATTTGTATAAATGTTATCTTCCGTAATTGAACAGGAGAAGATTGCTTTACCATAAAAACTCCTGTAGATGTGATCTATCATTAAACTGCTATTATGAACATCAAATTCCGGCTTACAGTATTAAGTTTCCTGCAATTCTTCGTTTGGGGTGCCTGGCTGATCTCATTGGGAGGGTACATGTTTATTAACTTTAAAGATGATAACCTTGGTTCTAAAATAGGTGCAACCTATGGAACAATGGGATGGGCATCTTTGTTTATGCCGGCAATAATAGGCATCCTTGCAGACAAATATGTGAGAGCTGAGATACTCTTAGGTTTATGCCATCTTTTGGCGGGAGGAGCGTTATATTATGCCGGTACAGTGAATTCGGCTCCAGAAATGATAATGGCTATATTGCTGGTTTCATGTTTTTACATGCCAACAATTTCATTAAGTAATTCTGTTTCTTATACGATTCTTTCAAAACAAAATCTGGATATTCAGAAAAGTTTTGCACCCATAAGGGTTTGGGGAACAGTGGGCTTTATTGTAGCAGAATGGGCTGTAGATATCTTTGGCTGGACAAAGAACAATCATCAATTTCATTTTGCAACTGTGGCGGAGATTGTTACTGCATTGTATTGTTTTTCATTACCGAGAGTTGCGGTTACAAGAAGTATTGTAAAGCAATCTCTTGCTTCAAGGCTTGGCCTTGACTCTTTTAAATTGTTCAAAACACCCGTAATGGCTAAGTTCTTTCTTTTTGCTATGCTATTAGGTGCTGCCCTACAGATAACAAATATGTTTGGAAATCCATTTCTTTTTGATTTCGGGAGTAATCCGGCTTATGCTGATTCATTTGCTGTAAAACATTCCAATATTTTGATTTCCCTCTCCCAGATATCAGAAACGCTTTTTATCCTTGCGATACCATTTTTCCTTAAAAAATTTGGAATAAAGTATGTAATGCTTATAAGTATGCTTGCCTGGGTATTAAGGTTTGGTTTTTTCGGCTTAGGGAATCCAGGATCTGGTTTGATATTGTTAGTCTTGTCGATGATAGTTTATGGTATGGCCTTCGATTTTTTCAATATTTCCGGTTCTCTATTTGTTGATCGTGAAGCCCCGGCATCTATGAGATCAAGTGCCCAAGGACTATTTATGTTAATGACTAACGGCCTTGGATCTATTTTGGGAGGTTTTTTTGCCGGCAAAGTTGTCGATATATTCACTACTGATGGAGTGAAAGACTGGCAAAATATATGGTTCGTGTTCAGTGGATATGCTGTGGTAATAGCCGTTTTATTTTTACTGGTATTTAAATATGAACATAAGCCTGATTTGGGAGAAGTTGTTCATGCAGAAGGCACAGGTATGACACCACACTAATGAAGTTAGTTCAATATTATTTTTATAGTTGAGATTGTTACCAATTAAGCGATGGCCTTTATAATTTTTTATAAGCAAAAATATTATACCCTGAATTCCATCATCACCGGTACATGATCACTGTGCCTGATCCAGCTACCATAATCGCCTATTTCAACAGACTGCATGGAGGCTGCAATGTCTTTTGAAACAAAGCAGTAATCGAGGTGATAAGGCTTGTTCTGATGCTTATACAGGTAAAAGGTAGGATGTTTTTCCTCTCCCTGTATTTGATTGTGGTATGCATGAT
>JAFDXA010000125.1 GCA_018268185.1 Bacteroidota bacterium | reverse complement strand
GCCATATTGCTGGACATAAAATTTGTCATCAATTGTTTAGGTCTTTCCAATATAAAGAAAGCGATGAGCAGGGAAGCAAAAATTAAATCTCATCATCCTGAAGGTTTGCTTTATTATTTATGGTTTATAGGCGTTGATCCATATAAACAAAGTAATGGTATTGGAAGCAGCTTACTAAAAGCAGTGATTGCGGAAGGACAAAAAGAAAACCGCATCATTTGCTTGGAGACTTCAACCCTAAAAAATTTACCCTGGTATCAATCATTTGGTTTTAAAATTTATCAAGAATTAGATTTTGGTTATAAATTATTTTGTTTGAAGAAAGAATAAGTAAAAGATGCTGCCATGTTATTGCCTGGTACCCAAATGCATATTATCACTTTCCTTTTTGTGTGCATAGAGGCAGTAATTCTTTGTTATCTTCTCATATATAGACTGGCAAGGCCTGATGATAAAACTGCCTATCTTAATATCATTCTTATCTTTTTGCTTGTTGTTTACAATGTAACGGGTGGCCTGTTACCTGATGAAAATTTGCCCGGCTCTTATTTTGTTCAAATGGCAATTGCGTATGCCACAGGTTTCATAACGCCCTGTTATTTCCCCTACTACGTGTACAAAGCTTTTGGCCTTGAAAAGATGAAGTTTCATGCCTACAAAGGAGTTTACTTTTTCCTGGTGGCTCCCTATATTCTCTTTGTAATTGTGTTTGGTTTTACCGGTAAACTAGAGTTTGCTAAAGACTTACTGATTCTGCCAGTTGTTTATGCGGTCTGGGTTATATTTAGTTTGGCCAAAGCAATACGGTATAAATACAAAGGAAATTTCAAAAGCAGTGATTCCAAGGAAGAAATTACAGTGTTGTTTTTAAGCCTTACACCATGGGTTTGTTTACCCATCATAGATTTCTTGAACATGGGTCAGGGCGTTGAAGCATCAATCACCAATGTAGGTTTCTTGTTATTGTTTGCCTTACAAATAAAGCGACACATAGCGGAGTTAAGAAAAGAACATGAACGGCTGATCACTACGGAACAGCAATTAACGAACTGGAACAACACACTAACAGATGAAGTTGCACGACGAACCAATGATCTTGAAAAAATAAATGAACAACGGACCAATACATTTGTCAACCTGGCTCATGAAACCAAAACGCCTTTAACACTCATTTCGAATTATCTTGATGAATACCTGCATAAGAATGAAAATTCAGAAGAGTTGCAGGTAGTGAAAAAGAATATTGATAAACTTACTTCCGATATTGTCAACTTTTTTGATGTTGAAAAATTCAACAAAGGAATCGTCGTTTATAATCATGCCGTAATATCAAATCTAAGCGATATTGTAAATGAAGTGTTGAAGATATTTGAACCTTACGCTAATAAAAGACTGATAACCTTAACCGCTTCGGTTGAAAATAATGTTTATGTAAAAGCAGATCCATCTGCGTTGAACCGGGTGGCCAATAACTTAATTGAAAATGCCATTAAATTTTCGGAAGACAATTCCGTTATCCATATCAAACTATCTTCAAACGGTGACAGCGTAAATTTTTTAGTAAAAGATTTTGGAGTTGGTATTTCGACAGAATACCAGAAGAAAATTTTTGAGCCTTACTTCCAAATTACCAATAAGAAAGCTAACGGTCAGGGAATGGGCCTGGGGCTTCCAATAGTAAAGAAAATAGTTGAAGAATTAAATGGTACTATTGCCGTCAGAAGCAAAGGAAAAATTGAAAGTGGAACCGAAATAATTGTTGACTTGCCATTGCATAAAAAGCTGGAAGGCGAAATTATCAGCAAGCCTGATATTCCATCTTATTTTTCATCAACACTCGTGGAACAGGAAGTAGAATGTAAACCCTATAATGAAAAAGAGAAAACCATTTTGGTGGTTGAAGATAATATTAGCATGGCGAATTATCTTTCAAGGAAACTCTGCGAAAACTATAATGTCTATACAGCCCTAAATGGTAATGAAGCATTGAAGCAATTGAAAGAATTGCCTGTTTTGCCAGACCTGATCATTTCAGATGTTATGATGGATAAAATGGATGGGTATGCATTTGCAAAAATTATTTCCAGCAATGCTAACTATGGTCATATCCCGTTCATATTTATCACTGCCAAATCTGCCCCAAACGACAAGTACGAGGGGCTCCGGTTAGGTGCTATCGACTATGTTCAAAAACCATTTATGATGCAGGAACTGCTTCAGAAAATTGATTCTATCCTGACTGTTACTTCTAAACAAAAAAGGTCAATACTGAATACTGCCTTCGCATCGCTCAATCGAAATGACCGCACAACACAGACCGGCACGTTGCACAGTTTTGAGGAAAATTGCCAGATGTATAATTTGTCGGCCAGGGAAAAGGAAATCGCCGAATTGATCTGCCGGGGGCTAAAGTATAAGGCAATTGCTGACACCCTTTTTATTGCCGAAAGAACGGTGACCAAACACGCCCAAAATATCTTTGAAAAGGTAGAAGTTAGCAATAAAGTTGAGTTATGTAATAAGCTGGAATATTCAGGCACTTCCGCATAACTACGCAAACAAAGCAATTGATTACATGCCTTAATTGTTTGAAAATGAGTAAAATACTCATTTCTACGTATGAAAATAGTATATTTTACCGATGGTCTAAAATTGGCATAGGCTTAAACTTTGTACTGTAAAGTGCCTGCTTAGTTGCTAAGCAGCTAACCATGCCGTACATGACCGCTTACTTACAAAAATGGAGCACTCTTATCAACGAAACGCTATGTCCCTACCATGAGGCACTTAGCAGGCTACCCGAGGCCGAAATAGCGGCAATCATACATGATTCTGCAGGTGAGGTAGAAAACGTAAGAAATTTACTGATGGACTACCTTGTTAATAACCCAAGCATTAGCGACAAACAGCAGTTTGTGAAGGTGAACCAGGCACTGCTTATCAGGCTGCTAGATAAGCTTTACTCGTGCAGGAATGATAATGTGCCTGAAAGGGTGTTGAGCCTCTATAAAGCGTTGGGAAGCCACCTGCAAACATCACTGGACTTCATCGAGGATTTCTTTGGCAACTATTTCGACAAAAATGAAAAAGTGCCGGTGCCATACTTTGAAATAACTAAAACGGAAATTAGCAGGCGGTTACAAAAACTAACGTTTGTTTTTAATTCAAGTTGCGTAGAACCTGCATTGGCAAAAACCATCATACAATCCTTCAAACAATTTACGGGCAGCAAAATTGATAAGCCAATATCCTACGCTGATTTGACATACCATAAGTTGTTGCTGGATGAATTGATATCACAGGAACCTTTGTCAACTCAAAACGTACGCAAGACTTTGTACCAACTCAATTTTAATGAATTTGCATTTGTAGATTTTGAATCTGAAAGGCTTCATACGTTGACTGAGGCTGTTAATTCAAAAACTGAAAAAGTAGATGCACTTAGATTTGAGCAAAAGATCATTGCTCAGTATCCAGAAAAATTGAATACGGTTTATGATGGTTCAATGCCATCTTTAAAGGAACAAGTGAACGGATGGATTGAAGCCGAAATTAAATTTTTGGAAAATGGACATGCAGCGGAAAAAGAACCAACGGCGCAAATTGATGCAGGTGAAAAAATAAACACCTCCTTATCCGTTGCAAAACTTGCGTTGATAATCCGATTGCTGGTTGTTGACAAAATTATTATCAACCGAACAGTAGCACCAATGCTCAGGGTTATTTCTAAAATGGTCACCACTTTACAGAAAGACGAAATCTCTTTTGGTAGCCTGGAAACAAAATATCATGCTCCTGATAAAGCAACGATAACTGCTGTGAGAGATATGCTGTTTAAATGGATTAATATTTTGGGGAAGTTGTAGCCAAATAAAGCGTTACAAAATGTGCAAAAAGTTTAAATAAAATCGAGACCAGATAATATTGTGGTATCATGCTACCAACGCCTGGTATGAATTGTATTG
Organism: Bacteroidota bacterium; assembly: GCA_018268185.1. Classification (GTDB taxonomy): domain Bacteria; phylum Bacteroidota; class Bacteroidia; order Chitinophagales; family Chitinophagaceae; genus Ferruginibacter. Next base: position 77 of record JAFDXA010000125.1, on the reverse strand, counting down.
AGGTAGTAGTTAGGTATGGCTTTCAATAACTTTTTAAGCTATCGGCAAAAGCTTAATCGATTGTAAATATTTTCAAG
>JAFDXA010000124.1 GCA_018268185.1 Bacteroidota bacterium | reverse complement strand
TTTTTGCTTCTCCAAAAAAGTATCAAAAAAAGAGCCCGGAAAAAGGATACGCCGCTTTTTCCGGATGGTTCCCTGATTAAGCTTCAGTACTACTGTAAACTCAAATTCGGTTCCCTGTTCTGAAATTTTAACCACCATAAACAAAACCGTAAAGTAAAACAATCAAAACTTAATAGCACAACACGCTATCTTTAAATAAACAGTGAAAGTATGAAGCCGAAAAGGTCTTTACCTTCTCCTATCAGCATTCTTATGATGGTGATCGTTGCCGCAGCGCTTGCCACCATATTGATACCGGCCGGGCAATATAGCCGGCTATCCTTTACCGATGGTCATTTCCAGTTGGTCTCTAAAGATACCAGTATCAACCTGCCGCCGGCACAACAGACACTCGACAGCCTTCATATCAGGATACCACTGGAAAAATTCCAGGGCGGAGCCATCAGGAAGCCCGTTTCAGTTCCCGGCTCTTACCAGGCTGTTGCCTCAAACAGGCAGGGCATTATACAAGTATTGCAGGCGCCGGTACGGGGCGTATATGATTCTATCGACATCATATTTTTTGTACTTGTGATCGGTGGCTTCATGCATGTATTCAATGAATCCGGTGCGATGGTAAAGGGGCTAACCGCCTTGTCGGGAAGTATGAAAGGAAGAGAAGCATGGCTCATCGTTATACTTGGATTTTTGTTTTCATTCGGCGGGGCTTCTTATGGCATGGCTGAAGAAGCTTTTGCCTTTTACCCCGTGATCGTTCCTTTGTTCCTGGCCGCCGGTTATGATCTGCTGGTTCCTGTTGCTGTATTGTTTGCAGGTACCCAACTGGGAACACTTTCTTCATTCACCAATCCTTTCTCAACCATTATTGCTTCCAACGCAGCGGGTGTGAATTGGTCTGATGGATTGCTGGAACGCATCATCATCTTCGCTATTACCACTGCCATCACGATCTGGTACCTGGTACGCTATGCCCAAAAAGTAAAAGCGGATCCAACGGCTTCGCTGGTTTACCGCATTGATGGAAATGTGAGTTCTCCCTACCCCGCTGTTGAAACTACAGGCGCTGAAGCAAAACTTGATCTGCGAACCCGTTTCCTATTGATTTTATTCCTTGCAACTTTTATTGTCATGATAACCGGGGTTGTGAAATTTGAATGGTGGTTGCCTGAGATGACAACCTTATTTCTCGGCTCTTCCATTTTACTGGCCTTCATATTAAGATTGAATGAAACCGTTTTTATAAAACAATTCCTCAGCGGCGCCCAGGGCTTACTGAGTGTTGCGATCATCATCGGCGTGGCCAGGGGTGTTACCATTGTACTCAACGAAGGAAATATCAGTGATTCCATTCTTTATTATTCGGCCAAACTTGCCGGTGGGATGCCGCCGGTTCTGTTCATCATATTGATGCTTTTCCTGTACATGCTTTTTACACTTTTCATATCCTCTTCTTCCGGCATGGCTGTGCTTACCATGCCCATCATGGGATCGCTGGCCGTACTGGTGAATGTGCCGGGAAGAGAAATTGTGAACGCCTATCTTTTTGGAATGGGAATCATGGGATTCATCACCCCAACCGGGCTGGTACTGCCATCGCTGGCGCTGGTGAATGTGAGTTTTAAAACCTGGTGGAAGTTTATCTGGCCGCTCCTGTTGATATTGCTGCTGGTTTGCATGGTATGCCTGTCGGTAGGCATATTCCTTAAATAAGAAAAACCTTCGTTAGGGGCGAAGGTTTTCATTGGATAGGGTACTAAATCAAACGGGCCGCTTAGACAAGCAGCGTACAAGCGTACCGTAAAAGTATAACGACTGCTGAAGATTCCCTGTAGTTACCGGGAATCAATTTTTGTAGAAATTGTTCGAGTTTGTAAGTAGATAAACTATATCAGGATATATCCGCAAGCCCCCAGGAACCTGCCGTATGATTGCGCAACACCTGCGCCCCTGTTATGATATTATTTTCTGCGGGAGTGATGCTTACCTTCACTTTGCGGATATCATCTTCAGAAATAACATCATTGATATCGCATAGATGGCGGTAAATTTTATTCCTGGTTTCCTGATCGTTGAAAATATCTGTACGGCGATAACCAGCATCGATGGCTGATGATTTGATTCCTGTGTTCATAGTATCCCGTTTAATTAGTAGTGTAATGCTATCAGACAAAATAGAGCTGAATATATCTTCACAGGAATGGATGATAAAATAACAAAACAACCCCGGGAATAGCAATGCTTCAATGTTACCAAATTATTAAGTCTAACCGGTACAAAGGCAACCTTAATTTAAAATAAAAATTATTGTAATTATTCCTGATTTTTCCACAGCACATGCACAGGAATGCTGGAACTATTGCTTAGGCTGAAGTAATTCCAAAACCTTCTTGCCTGAAAATGATTAATTTATATTTTTTTGCAGCAATTTTATAGCTTGCTTCCCCACATTTACAGTTGAGAAGTTTTGTAACAATTGTATCCGAAGGTATTTTGTAACATTTTTTTTCTTCAGTTTTTGTAACAATTACTGTCGCCAGTTTTTTGTAACATTTTACTCCACTGCTTTTTGTATCATTTTCGCAACCCGGATTTTTGTATCAAATTTCGTTCGCTGTTTTTTGTATCATTTTCAGCAATCCCCATTTTGTATCACATTTTCTTTCCTGCTTTTTATGTGCTGCGTTTTTGTTGATCTTTTTGTATCATTTTTTGGAGCAGATCCAATTTGATACAAAATCATCGCATTAACATAGTCTGTAGCCAACAACGGAATTAAGTGAAACCTGGCCCAGGAATAACCAGCATCAACCCGCTACTGATTTTCTGTAAATCAGCTTTACAGGTCAACAAATGCACCCTTCAGGTGTATGGAGGAATGAAATAATCAGGATAAGGTTTTGTTCATTTTACCGATCAGTTTGCCGTTGTAATATACAAGCATGCTGTAGTTACCCTTTTCAAACCTGTCGCCGGGAATGGTAAAAAGAAGCTTTTTGGGTTCGCCCCTTGAGTAATCGAATCTTAATTTGAGAGAATAAACTTTGCGGCCTTCCGGCGCTTCAAAAGTGCCCGATTCCCAGGAAGATTTCTGCAGTACCTTACCATCAGGTTGCTGGATAACAATCACCATTTCTGCAAAATTGTTTAATGCAACATTGCTCTTTACAATAAAAGAGCCAATGAACTTATCTGTTTCGATGGCCTGGTAGGTCTCCAGTTCTTTATTATCTGCTTCCATCATGGCAGACAAACGAAGGTCATAGGCCTGGAAAACATTTTCGGATGCAGTAGTTTTATCTGGCGCCGGGTTGCGGGTATTACCGTTTTCAACAGAAACAGCCGGTATGGCCTTATTGCCGGCGTTGGTTCCCTGGGATGTATTGTTGTTGTTATTCCTGTTTTCCTGAACGGTAAGCTGCAGCTGTTTCAACATAGCAGCCAGCCTTTTATTTTCCTGTTCCACTTCCATATTCCTGCCGGTCAGTTCTTCAACTTTTCTCTGTAATTCTGCAATCTTCGTTTTGGCAGTAAGGAGATCAGCATCATTGGCCCTGCTTTTCAGCAAGAGGTCTACTTCATCTTTAAGCCTGAAGAACTCATCCAGTTTTTTCGAAAGTGGTAAGGCCACCGAATCAGAAAAGCGCATGGACGAATCAAAATGACGGCTCAGGTTGAGAATAGTGAGGTCGTATATTTTACGAAGAGAGTCGCGGGTTGCATTGGCAATATCCCGGGTGGTTCTTGCAATGGCTGCGGTATCTTTTTCCAGTGTAACGGTTCTTTTCTCGTCATGACGCCTGTAGTAGGCATTGTAGCCCCAGGTGCAGAGTATCACAAACGACATCAGGAAAAGCAGCAGGGAAACCAGCAGCAATAAAGAAGATGATCTGTTGTCTTTCATGAGCGCCATAATAATTTGTTGAGCTACTACTGTTTTTACTTAGCTACTGTTTGGTCGGTCTTTGCAATGGCCTGGTCAACATAGGCTGATATCCATCCCACCTGCCCGTTCTTTACAAGATAAAATTGTTTTTTATCATAAAGCCCTTCAAATTGCCTCATGATCTTCAGCAATAAACCCGTTCCGGCTAGTAATGACTGCTGATCAAAAACAGCATGCACTCTTTTTATTTCTTTGCCGATGAGCGTTTTATTAAGCGTTGGGTCGCCCAATGTTTTGGTAAGTTCTTCTTCTGAATAACTGCTGTAATTCTGAATGAGGCGGTTGAAAAATTTCTCCACTTCATCATAGGTAACAGGAATCACCGGGTTATCGATCAGTTCGGGGCTTACCAGCGTGGCTACCGACCAGGCGATTCCCCCGCTGAACGCAACATTATCACTCATGTTATAAGCTCCGCTCAGGTTAACAGCATAGGTTATTTCATCATTGGCAGAACCGGCCAGTACCCTGTACAGTTGCTTGCTGTAATTGAAGATCGTTTGATCATCCTGCATTCTTTTCTGCGCAGCATTGGCAGTGCTTTTGGTTCCCCAACTCAACTGGAACAGCCTGAAATCAGTTGTATTGCCGTTCGGAAAATAACCGCCCTTGGTATTACCGCTGCCGATATCAATAAGAAAAGTATTATAGCGTCTTGATTCCGGAACGATACCAAGATGTGATAAACGGGCTTCCTGCAAAACATCCACGATCTCCACCTGGCGATTGGGTTCATTCACAGCGTTCCTGAATGAATCAATGAGCTTATTGATATTCCCTGCCGCATTCACTTTATCTGCCTGCACTTTCACCCCGCTGCTCACCACGGTGAATATTTTATCTGAACTGATATGAAAACCGGTCATAGCAAACTTATAAAGCCCGGTTATGGCAGATAAGGTTGCCGAAAATGACTGTGGCGTAAACGAAATGAAATCGGTGTTCACGGAAGTGTCTTTGAGGATATTGAAGTCAAGACTTTTCTGACTGTTCTTTCCTACTTCCACGAGGCTCATTTTTACGCCCTTTGAACCCACTTCAATGCCGGCATATACCTCCGACTTCTTATACTTTAATTTGAAATTACTTTGAGAAAAAGAAAGGTTGGTT
>JAFDXA010000123.1 GCA_018268185.1 Bacteroidota bacterium | reverse complement strand
TGAAAGACTCTAAAACATGTATCGGTGCACAATTGAATGTAGTGGTTGGTCCAGAAAACTGTAACCCGGGCAGAGCAACCACCAAGGGTTCAACTGCTTCGGTTAAAACGATAGCCAATTCGCTCAAGGTTATCCCGAACACTGATCTTAAAGTAGCGGCTTATCCTAACCCATCAGCACAATCATTCAGGCTGGTGCTGGAAGGTGATGCCAATGCCAAAGTGGTGATCAGGGTTACCGACATGCTGGGCCGCCAGGTTTACCAGGCAGCCGGGGCGATCAAACAACAATATGTTTTCGGAAGCGATCTTAAAGCCGGTATCTACCTTGTACAGGTGATCCAGGGCGATCATACCCAACTGATCAAGGTCGTGAAACAATAGATTTTGTTCTATCCTTACTTAAAAGGGCTGCCAACCGGCGGCCCTTTTTTTATATCGTTTCACGCAAAGCCGCAAAGCTGACAAAGACATTAATTGAAATTCCGCTGCCAAGATGCTCCAAAAGAAGCTCGCCTGCCAGGTACAGCGACTTTGCGATTCTTTGCTGCTTTGTGTGCAAAATATCAACATTTTTCAGCCCCTTTTACTGCATATATGTTTGATTTCCAGTGCCATTATTTGTAGCAAAATTTTCCTTGTTGCATTTTTTTGCTACAATAGACAAGGTCAGTAAAAGTTGTAGCAAATTTTGTGTCAATCGCAAAAATTGCTACAACAGAAACCATCATTTCTTAACTCTTTTGATGCCTTTTTAGAAGAAAACAAGCTGATTTTTGCTTGAAAACGGCAAAAAACTGCCAAAAGAGGAGATCTGATTTTTAAAAAAAACAGGAAAAATTGAGAATAATGGTAGTGCGGATCAATCATTTCACACAAAGCCCCAGGGAAATGAAGCAGCAGGTTTAGCTTTGCAGCTTTGCATAGCCCGGCGGCCTAGTGTAAACACCTTCAATTTTAATTTTTGCCTGTTCCCCAAAAAAATCTACTTTCACGGTTCATTAAAATCCATCGCATCCCCTGTTAAAGGCTAACTAAGATCCCACTTCCAGAACCGTTGATCTCCTTAACCTGTATATAACCTGCAAGCGGCTATGTACAAGGCAAGGATATTTTTTTCTTATAAAACATATAAACATCATAACTATGAATTTCTCTACCTCCATTCTATCTGCAAAGCAATTGTTTGATAGTAAAAAAATGAAGTCGGTCTTCGGCATGCTTGTATTTGTATTGCTCGTGACTTCAGGTATGGCTCAGGTAACATTGCCTCACTATGACGGGCTTAATTACACAGTTGGCCAAGGGTTACAAACTCAAACAAACTGGACCAGCCTGAATAGTGGAGATGCCCTCCTGATCGCTTCGGGTAACCTGTCATATTCAGGTATGCCGGCATCAACAGGCAACAAAGTAACTTTTGATGGTGCTGGAATTGATGCTTCGAAAGCATTTACTCAACAAACATCAGGAACGGTTTACTTTTCCTTCCTTGTTAATGTTACTGCGTTAGGTTCTTTGAATACAACTGGTAGTTATTTTGCCGGGTTTGTTGAAGGAGCAACTACCAACTACGGTGGAACAATCTGGTTAAGAGCTGACGGAGCTGGTTACGATATTGGAATTAATCCAAGAACAACAGCAGCAAATACAGTGTGGTCTTCAGGAACAACTTCCATAAATGGAACGCACCTTGTTGTAGTTGCTTATCAAATTGTTGCGTCAACTGGAAATGATGTTGCTAAGATGTGGATTGACCCCACTTGGGGTAATGCAGAACCTGCAGCAACACTTAGCGCAACAAATACAGGCGGCACCGACCTTGCGAACGTGAACAGGATTTTAATTCGTCAGGATGCAGCCACAACAACGCCATTCGTTGAAATGGATGAATTCAGAGTTGGATTAAACTGGCAATCAGTAGCATCAACAGTAGATGGAAGTATTTCATCAGGAGAATATGGAACTCATACGAACGGGCAGAACCAAAACACCAATTCATCTATCGTTTCCTATATGAACTGGGATAACAATAACCTTTATGTTGGAGTTAGCGGTGCTACACTCAGCGAAGGTCTTGTACTGTATCTTGATAAAGATCCACAGGTTCCCGTAGATGGAGGTACCAATTCAAATGGAACCACAGGAGGACAAGGTTATGATGGAACCAATTTCGCCAACTTACCATTCAGGGCTGATCTTGTAATGTACGTTAAATCAGGTTACAGAGAGTATAGAACATCCAATGGATCAAACGGATGGAATGCAGCAACTACCGCATTTGGATTGTATGCTGAAAGTGGAACAGTAAGAGAGTTTTCCATTCCATGGTCAGTAATTGGTGGAAGACCAGCTTCCTTCAACTGGTTTAGTTACAATACAAGTTCAGGAGGCTTTATTTACAATACCGAACCAACAGAAAATTCCGGTGGTTCACTTGGTACAGGCATACGCTATGAAAGATATTTTACGGTTAGCACTACAACAGTAGGTAGCTCAACTCCTCCTTTCAGCCGCAACAGTTTTGTATTCAATAATACATCTGATGAAAATGGTTTCGGAGCAATATCTGTATATGACTTTACCATGAATACATCGGGAAGGTTTATCTCCCGTACAGGTGCTACAGGTTCAAACTGGAGCATTGCCGGTAATATGGTAGTAGGAAACGGAACCATTTATATGGGAAGCGGCGGCACAAACGGCGCTTATGGTTCAACTACAATTACAGGAAATCTTGATGTAAGAGGAGGTACGCTTGATATGGACCAAACAACAAGCCCGGTAACGGTTAACGGTAACCTGTCTTTATCATCAGGTACACTTAAACTTTCGGCAAACAGTTTCGGTGGTGGCGATTTTGTGCTTAAAGGAAACTGGTCTAATACAGGCGGCACATTTACGCCAAGTTCACGTGCGGTATTCCTCAATGCTACGAGCGGTGATCAAACCATCACAAAATCAGGTGGTGAAACATTCGATTATCTTATCGTAGATAAAGCTGCCGGCAACGTAGTACTTGCAAACGACATTACTGTTAGCCAGGTACTGACGCTTACCAATGGTCTTATCAACACATCTTCCAACAAAGTGGTATTGAGCAGCAGTTCAACTTCTGCCCTCGCCAGAACAAATGGTTATGTAAACGGTAACCT
>JAFDXA010000122.1 GCA_018268185.1 Bacteroidota bacterium | reverse complement strand
AAGGTTGAAGGTTGAAGGTTGAAGGTTGAAGGTTGAAGGTTGAAGGTTGAAGGTTGAAGGTTGAAGGTAATTTAGGAACTGCAAGGTAGAATATTAGATTGAAAATGCTTTTGAGTTTAACCTTAAACGATTGGATTTTATTTTGCTGATGCTGGATAGAAAAACATTAAACATTAAACGTTAAACGGCCTCTCGCTGCCATGAAATACAACTGCTGGTATTATAACAAACCTGTTATTTCCCCATATATTTTTTAGTAAAAAACATCCTTTCCGGGATGTTTTTCTCTTTTACGCAAACACGGTGAGCATCAACTTTGTTGTGTCAGAAAGTTAACCTGGTTAAATGCAGACGGTAAGCGCTGATTGAGATTCTAGATTTTCAGTGAACCCGGTGTCCATACAACATTTTGATGACGGAAACGACAGGGATACAATTTTCCTGTTTCCTGCAACAGCGTGTTATCTGGCGGCAGGGCTCACATTAATCATTACCAAAATGAAAAAACTATTTTTAAACCTATGCCTGGCTTTGATCTTTGTAACAGCATCATTTGCCGGGGGCACCAGTAATTTACAGCCTGTAAAAAACAGCGCTGAGGCTAATTATTTCAAAAAAGTTCGGGTTACCGGCACCATTACATTATCGGGAGGCTGTGTGATTTCCTACGACCTGTGGGTGGATGTAACGTTGATTCCGCCATCGATAAACAGCATTACCGGTACAATGGTATTTTCAGGAACCTGTACTGGCACACAAACCATCAATGCAAAAGCCACGGTAAACAAACTGAAAGTAACAACAGATTTTTCAGTAACCACTCCGAAAGTAAACCCGGTACTTGCCAGCGATGAATTCAAGGCGGCCATAATCAAGAAACTGAATGAAGCCAATCTCTTTTCAGAGGAAGTGCAATAATTTGATTGTTAAACAAAGTGGCAATTGCATAAATTGCCACTTTAATGCTACATACATGAAAACTATACTGATCGTTTTAGCTTTATTCTTTGCGAAATTGGCCGTATGCCAGTTACCCAACGGCTACTATGAATCTTTTTACTCGGTAAGCATGAACAGCAAAGGGATGCCGCCAGAGAAAAAAGCAGTGCAGGCATTGGTAATGTCGGAACTGAACTACCTCGTTAAGTCAAACGACTCCTTGTATTCAATTGAGGCTTCCGGTGTTGATGAACAGGAAGGTCAACACATTCAAACAACGGTGTCGGGCCCGCAGAAAATATATTACAATGCTTCGGAGAAGCTGGTGCTGCCTGATGCTTCAAAGAAGGATGACCTGCTCCGTTTTGCTGCGGTTAAATTTGAAGCAGCGGGGCCAGATACCATGATCAGTAATTATAAATGCAGGCTTTATACGAGTAAGGGGAATGACAGTCTGTATATCAGCACGGAACTGCCCGCTTTTGTAAATCCTTTTATTCTCGACAACAGAAGTATTAATGGAGCAGTTATACTTGCCATCACAAGAAATGGTATCATCTATCAACTCACGAAGACTACCAGGAAGGAAGGGCAGCCATTCGACAAAAGTATTTTTCCTCTTAACGCTAATATTCATAGCGGCAGGAACATGTTCTTTTGATGTGATGAAGGCTGTTTAAAAAACTGCAGTTATTTCTTCAGGAAGATTTTTTCAGTTTGATCAGCACCAGTTTCGACATGGGGGTATTGCTTTTTTCTGCAACGGCAGAAACAGGAACCAGTACATTGGCTTCCGGGAAATAGGTAGCGGTGCATCCCGCCGGAATGGCATAAGGAATAACTATGAATTTATGTGCAACCCGTTCTTTGCCATCTGAAAAATTGTAGAGATCAACCACGTCTTCTTTCTTCAGCCCAAAACGATTCATGTCTGCCTGGTTCATCAATATTACACGACGTTCATTGTAAATGCCGCGGTAACGATCATCCAATCCGTAAATAGTAGTGTTGAATTGATCGTGGCTGCGGATCGTCATCATAGCAAGTTCATCCTCTTTGAGCACAAGCGGCTTGTCTGTGGCAATGTTGAATTTAGCTTTGCCGGAATCGGTATCAAAGCGGCCATCCCTGTTGCAGTTGGGCAGGTAAAATCCGGCTGGCATTCTAACCCTCTCGTTGTACCTGTCAAACCCCGGGATCGTTTTTTCAATATCATCCCTGATATGATCGTAGTGCAGCATATACTTATCCCAGTTCACTTTACTTCTGTTGCCAAGTGTTGCCTTGGCCAACCGGCAAACAATAACCGGTTCGCTCAGTAATTTATCCGAAACGGGATCCAGTACTCCTTTCGATTGCTGTACAACTCCCATAGAATTTTCGCAGGAAACAAACTGGTCTTCACCATTCATGGTATCCTTATCGCTGCGCCCCAGGCAGGGCAGTATCAAAGCTTCTTCACCGTGAACGAGATGACTTCGGTTGAGTTTGGTGGATACCTGTACTGTGAGTTTACATCTTTGTAAGGCCTCAGCTGTAAACAAAGTATCCGGCGTAGCCGACAAAAAATTTCCTCCCATGGCAAAAAAGATCTTTGCTTTTCCTTCATGCATGGCTTTGATGGATTCAACAACATCATAACCATGTTTGGCAGGAGGGGTGAAGTGAAAGTTTTTTTCTATTGAATCAAGAAATTTCCGGGATGGCTGCTCATAGATACCAACTGTACGATCGCCCTGTACATTGCTGTGCCCACGAACGGGGCAGGTGCCGGCGCCGGGTTTGCCGATGCTTCCTTTCAGCAGCAACAGGTTTACAATTTCCCTGATCGTGTCAACAGCATTCTTGTGTTGCGTTAATCCCATGGCCCAGCAGACAATGATCCGGCTTTTGTTTTTCAGAGCTTCTACCACAGTTTTTATCTCGTTGATATGAATGCCGCTTGATTGAGAGAGCGCATGTATGTTTTGGTGAAGGAGATGATTTTTAAAACTTTCATATCCTTCTGTATGCTTTTCAATAAAATCATGATCGAATACCGTACCGGGGTTTTTCTGTTGCTCTTCAAATAAAATTAATTCGATGGCTTGCAGGAGCGGGAGGTCGCCATTGAGTTTAACCTGGAGGAATATGTCTGTGAGCGCCGTTTCCATACCCAGGAAACCTTTTAAGGTTTGCGGATTGCTGAAACCCATCAGCCCGGTTTCTGGCAGGGGATTGATAGAAATGATGGTTGTGCCGTTTGCCTTTGCTTTCTGCAATGCAGTGAGCATACGGGGATGATTGGTGCCTGGGTTTTGCCCAAGGATCATAATAACTTCGGCTTTGTTGAAATCATCCAGAGTTACCGAACCTTTTCCGATACCGAGTGATTCACTCAAAGCCACACCGCTGCTTTCATGACACATATTGCTGCAGTCGGGCAGATTATTGGTACCATATTCCCTTACAAAAAGCTGGTACAGGAATGCCGCTTCGTTGCCCGTTCTGCCTGAAGTGTAAAACACAGCTTCATCAGGTGAAGACAGGCTGTTCAACGCATCAGCGATTTTGTGAAAAGCATCGTTCCAGGAAATGGGCTGGTAATTTTCAGCTCCTTTCGGAAGGTACATCGGTTCAGCAAGGCGACCTTTTCTGCCGATCTCAAAATCTGATAATGCGGCCAGTTGGGAAACTGTATGTGCTTTAAAAAAATCAGCAAGTAGTTTTTTGGCTGTGGCTTCTTCTGCAATGGCTTTGGCTCCGTTTTCACAGTATTCTGCAATGCCACTGCGCTCATCATCCGGATCGGGCCAGGCACAACTGGGACAATCGAAACCGCCTTTCTGGTTTAGCTTATTCAATGCCTTCAGGCCACGCAAAACACCGGCTTCACCAAATACCTGTTTAAAACTTTCCACAATCGCAGGTACACCGGCAGCTGCTTTTTTGGGAGGCCCAAGGCGGAGCCCGGTAAAGGTTTCAGGGTTTTCAGCCGCAATATGTTCGTTTTGGTTTTCTGGCATCCTCAGCAGGTTTTATTCGGATTTTCATAATTGTCGCTCTGATCTTCGGTGGTTTCATCGAGGCAGATAAAATCCTTTTCCAGCAGGAGGTAAAGTGTTGTGTGATCATCAACCTGCAGGCTTGCGTCAAATCCTACTACGTCGTTCTCAGCCCAGTTCCGTGTTAATGCTTCCGGGATATACATGGTGATCTTATTGTCAGCATAAGAAGCTGTTAATGTATCTCCATTGTTTTTTCTTTCAAGTGCATACGTAAATTTATTATTGCCGAAGTTTGTTTGCTCCTGGAGGTAACCTGTATTGCATATTGTAGCAACTTCCGATTTTGATAAACGGATGCGTACTGAATTTCCTTTGATGCGTAATTTCATAATAAGCCTTTGCCCGATAAAGTTACGTGTTGAACGGAGGCTAACCAACCCCTGATTCTGTTATTATCCTTTCTATGCCGTTGTATACATTGAACCGACCAGGTTTCAGAAAACCAACCAGTGTTATATCATGCTCTTTGGCCATATCAACGGCGAGGCTTGAGGGAGCGCCTACCGCAGCTACTACCTGTATGCCGGCTACGGCAGCTTTCTGGATAAGTTCAAAACTGGCCCTTCCGCTTAACAACAATAAATGCTGATCAAGCGGCAGGGTATTTTTCAGCAGGCATGATCCTGCCAGTTTATCCAACGCATTGTGTCTGCCTACGTCTTCCCTAAGTGAAATTAAATTTCCGGCAACATCAAACAAAGCGCTTGCATGAATGCCACCTGTATGCTCAAATGCTTCCTGGTGTTCTCTTAACAAGTTCGGTAATGCATAGAGCATTGTTCCGGTTACCCTCAACTCTTTTTTTATTCTTTGTGGAATATTCACCTGCACAGCTTCTATGCTTGCTTTGCCACAAACGCCGCAGCTTGAGGTTGTATAAAAATTCCTGGCAGCCTGCTGCAACCGGGGTTTGATATTTTCAACCAGCGTTACCAGTATTTTATTCTGGTCGGTAGAATGCCTGTTGATCTTCTCAATATCGCCATGGCCGCTGATGATGCCTTCTGTAAATAGAAAGCCGGCCGCAAGTTCCTCATCATTGCCGGGGGTACGCATTGTAACTGCAATACTCTTTTTCATCTTGCCTGTGTCGCTGCTGTATTGAAGCTGTATTTCCAGCGGTTCTTCAATTGCAAGCATATCGGGCACCCATTCTTTCCTGCCATTGCTGATGCGATGTATATGTATTGCTTCAGTTTGATGGTTCATATTCCGGAATTGATTTTATGAATAACTGTTCTGGCATTTTCATATTCCTTTGGACTGTTTACGCCTGTTATTATATTTTTTTCTAAAGAAATATACTGTGTTGCCTTTACTGCTAAAAGAAATTGCTGTAGTGAATATTGATTGTTTGCATACATGTTTGCCAGCGTTTCGTAAGAGGCTGCGGGGTAATAGGCCAGCATTGGCTCATAGTGATCAGTTGCTTCATTATAAAATGCGGCTGCTTTTGTATCGTCAATCATTGCAAGGAAATCAATGATCGCTTCCATTGTTATAAAAGGATAATCACATCCAATTACCAGCAGATCATTGTTACCGGTTGTTTCAAAAGCAGAGAGTATGCCAGCGATGGGGCCGCAACCAGTATATGCAGGAAGATCAGTGATAAACTCATAGCCCGGTAACATTCCAGAAGCCTGTGATTCATTGCAGGAAATGGCAACTTTTGCACAAACTGTGCTGAGCATCTCATAAATATGATATCGCTGTGGTTTTGAATGATAGATAAGCAGGCTCTTGTCGATACCCATGCGGGAACTTTGTCCGCCGCAAAGCACAATTCCACATAACTGATCTTTCTTACTGTTCATCCTGCAATGAAAATAAATCATTGTACTGATTTGGAGAACAATGAAAGAACCTGGCTCTACTTAAAACAGAAAGTTTACATTTGATGAACAGCAATTAATATACTTATCATGATGAAAAAAATATTGGTGCATGTTGTTGCCTGTTTCTGCACGTTACAACTGGCTGCACAGGATGAACTGAACGTGATGACATTTAACATCAGGCTAGACCTGGCTTCCGACAGCCTGAATGCGTGGCAGTATCGTAAGGACAAGGCCGCATCGCAGGTTTTATTTCATGACGTGGATATTCTGGGTGTGCAGGAAGCGCTGAACAACCAGATGCTCGATCTGCAGGCGGCGCTTAAAGATTACAGGTACACCGGAGGAGGGAGGGAAGACGGTAAAACGAAGGGAGAATATTCAGCTATTTTTTACAATACCAAAAGACTTGAGTTGCTGAATTCGTCAACATTCTGGTTAAGCCTTACGCCAACTGTTCCCGGAAGCAAGAGTTGGGATGCAGCCATCACGAGGATTGTTACGTGGGCAAAATTCAAGGACAAGAGAACCGGTAAAATATTCTTCCATTTCAATACGCATTTCGATCACATGGGTAAGATCGCACGCAAAGAAAGCGCCAGCATGCTGTTGAAAGCAGTTGATTCTATTGCAGGAAAAACAACAGCTATTGTTACAGGAGATTTCAATGCTTTTCCTGCTGATGAACCCATACAGGTTATTGTTGATCAGCAAACCCCATTGCACCTCACTGATTCCAAGCCTTTGTCGATTGAAGGGCATTATGGACCCACCGGAACTTTCAATGGGTTTACATCCAAAGAGACCAGCAATGACCCGATTGATTATATCTTTTTCAATCATGGCGTAAAAGTTTACAAGCATGCTACTTTAAGCCAAAGCTGGAGCGGAAGATTTTCGAGTGATCATTTTCCGGTGTGGGCAAAACTTATGATCGATTAGGTTAACCGGGTTTGTATTCCAGTACGATAACGGCATTTT
>JAFDXA010000121.1 GCA_018268185.1 Bacteroidota bacterium | reverse complement strand
CAACGTGATCATAAAGAAACCTGCAAGTCCGGGTATGGAGAACAGGCAAACGGTGGTTATGCAAAGTCATCTCGACATGGTTCACCAGAAAAATGCTGATACCGATTTTAATTTCGATACCGATGGTATCAACATGTTTGTAGATGGTGATTGGGTGAAAGCAAAGGGTACAACACTTGGTGCAGATAATGGCATTGGCGTAGCATCGATCATGACATTGCTCGCTTCTTCCGACATAGCACATCCTCCGCTGGAAGCCCTTTTTACTATTGATGAAGAAACAGGCATGACAGGCGCCCTGGGCTTAAAAGGCGGGCTGCTGGAAGGAAAAATATTATTAAACCTCGACACAGAAGATGATCATGAACTCACGATCGGTTGTGCCGGCGGCATTGATGTTACTGCCAATGGAACATATGTTGCTGAAGAGATCACGGGAGACATGTCATGCTTTAAGCTTTATGTGAAAGGACTCACCGGTGGGCATTCGGGCATGGACATCCATATAGGCAGGGGCAATGCCAACAAAATAATGAACCGGTTGCTGGCAGCTGCTGCAGATAAATACGGCACCAGGATACATACCATTGATGGCGGCGGTTTGCGTAATGCCATTCCGAGGGAATCATTTTCGCTCATTGCGGTTCCTTCAGCTCAAACAGGCGCATTATTGTCATTCATAGAAACGATCTCCGGCATCATCCGATCAGAATACAAAACAACAGATCCCAATCTTTCCATTACAATTGAAAAAGCAGAAATTGTTGGCACTGTTTTACCCATAGCTTTTCAAAACAAATTACTGGGAAGCATATACTGCTGTGCAAATGGAATTTACAGGATGAGTCCGGATATTCCAGGACTGGTACAGACTTCCAACAACCTGGCGAGGGTATTGGTGAAAGACGGAAATTTTGAAATAATGTGTCTCACGAGAAGCGCTGTGGATTCTGAAAAAGAAGACCTGGCAACTGCAATCAAAAGTTGTTTTGAACTGGCGGGGGCAACTGTTGGTTATGGAGGATCGTATCCCGGTTGGGCTCCCTACCCTGATGCTTCCATTGTGAAACTTATGAGTTCGCTCTATAAAGAAAAATATGGAACTGATGCGAATGTAAATGCATGTCACGCCGGGCTAGAATGTGGCATCATCGGCAGGAATTACCCGGGTATGGAAATGATCTCTTTCGGCCCTAATATAACCGGCGCTCATTCACCCGACGAAAAAGTGCAGATCAGTTCTGTACAGAAATACTGGGGATACCTTTTGGAAACGCTGAAAAGAATTCCTTCAGTCGGTTGATGGCAACCAGTTTGGTATTAATGCGTAATTATTTATTCAGGAAACCAGCGAAGCCTGCTCAACGATCTCGTCCATATGAATCCCGTTATGACTTTCTTCGTACACACATTCCCCGTTCCTGATGAGCAGCACCTGGGGCGATTCGTGGTGAACCTGGAAACGTTCTGCAATCATGTTTGATAAAGAACGGAATTGAAGAAGGTCGAGATAATAAAAATCTATTCCCGTATCCGGGGCAGTTTTTTCCAGCCTGCTCCTGATCATTGAGCTGATGGAACAGCGGGTGCTGTGTTTGAAAATAAGTTGAGGTTTTTGCGCAGAATTAAGAACAATTGAATCCAATTGCTCTTCAGAAGTAAGATCGATCCAGTTCATGCAGCAGCAACTATTAATGAATAATCCTTTCATTCATAGGACAACCGCTTTTCCTGCTTGAACCACAACTGCTTAAAACTGCAGTAACCAGTAAAAAAGAAAGTGCGGCAAGAATTATTTTTTTCATATTCCAGATTTTAAACTTTGGTACAAAGATAATATTTGAACGGTAAACGTAAAATTGATGGAAAAAGTACTTTTGACTACAAATACTTTTGCGCATTGATTTACTTTTGGCCATATTTCCTCACTATATAAAAATTGCTTTTTGATGTTACAGTTAAACCGCCCGGTTGCCTTTATTGACTTAGAAACAACCGGTGTTAATCTTTCTTCCGACAGGATCGTTGAAATAGCAATCGTGAAGATTTTACCCGGCGGTGAGAGACAGGTAAAAAGAAAATTGCTCAACCCTGAAATGCCTATTCCCCAGTCATCAACTGATATTCACGGAATTACAGATGATATGGTGAAAGATGCTCCAACCTTCAAACATGCTGCCAACGAGATCAAACAATTCCTTGATAATTGTGATCTCGGGGGATATAACAGCAACCGTTTCGATATTCCCCTGCTGATGGAAGAATTTCTGAGGGCTGGAATGGATATTGACCTTACCGACAGGCGCATGATTGATGTGCAACATATTTTTTATACCATGGAACCCAGGACTTTAAGCGCCGCTTATAAGTTTTATTGCCAGAAGGAATTGAAAGATGCACACAGCGCTGAAGTGGATATCCAGGCTACAATAGACGTGCTTTACGCCCAACTGGAACGATACGAGAAACTTGGAAATACAGTGGATTCTATCTTAAGCACCATTGGGGAAGATAAGGTGATTGATTATGCCCGCCGCTTTTCGTATGATGACAAGGGTGTGGAAGTATTCAATTTCGGAAAATACAAGGGCCGCTCCGTTAGCCAGGTATTGAA
The DNA here is from genome assembly GCA_018268185.1 of Bacteroidota bacterium. Lineage (GTDB taxonomy): Bacteria > Bacteroidota > Bacteroidia > Chitinophagales > Chitinophagaceae > Ferruginibacter. The sequence goes on along the minus strand of JAFDXA010000121.1, from coordinate 4,239 downwards.
AACCGAGCCCCAGTATTACGACTGGATGATGAAGGGAGATTTTCCGCTTCATACCAAGAAAAAATTAACCGAAATCTTCAATCGTACGCTCTTAAAGAACAATTAACAATCAGCGCTGTTATACACATATAATTAATCGTACATTTGGATTTATCCCTTCAGGCAATTGGAAAAAATCGTCATCATACCCACTTTCAATGAAAAAGAGAACATTGAAGCCATTATAGCCGCCGTTATCGGGCTCGGCCAGGGGTATCATATACTTATCATTGATGATGGCTCTCCGGATGGCACAGCTTCCATTGTAAAATCATTGTTTCCCAAATACCCCGGGCAGTTGTTCCTGGAAGAAAGAAGGGGCAAACTGGGGCTGGGAACCGCTTATATCCATGGTTTTAAATGGGCACTTCGCAAAGGCTACCGCTTCATATTTGAAATGGATGCTGATTTTTCACACAATCCCAAGGACCTCGAAAGGCTTTACGAAGCCTGCAAAAACGGCGCAGATATGGCTGTAGGCTCCCGATATGTGAAAGATGGTGCCGTAGCCAACTGGCCAGCCAACAGGATCATGCTTTCTAAAGGGGCTTCCCTTTATACCCGCATTATTACCTGGATGCCGGTTAAGGATCCCACAGCAGGGTTTGTATGTTACAAACGGGAGGTGCTTGATTCTATCAATCTCGACGGAATTACGTTCGTTGGCTATGCTTTCCAGATCGAAATGAAATTTGCCGCCTGGAAACTTGGATTTAAAATAGCAGAGGTGCCGATCACCTTTATCGACCGCCAGTTGGGCGCCAGCAAAATGAACAAAGGCATCATCAAAGAGGGCGTTTTAGGCGTGCTTAAACTGAAATGGCAAAGCCACTTTAAGAACTATCGCAACCGGGTTACCAATAAAGACTATGTTGAATCGGAACTCTTCCGTCAGCAGAATCCAGTCTTTGAAAGTAAATAACTTTACTATCTGGCTTACTTACACTTACAAACAATATCAACAATTTACTGTAAAATAATTTTGCTGTGTTATTTGAACGCAGGATGAAACTGCTGCAACGTATTGCGCAGGTATTCCCTGTCGAGGTGGGTGTATATTTCTGTAGTTGTAATGCTTTGGTGGCCCAGCATTTCCTGAACGGCCCGGAGGTCGGCCCCTCCTTCTACCAGGTGGGTGGCAAATGAATGGCGAAAAGTATGTGGTGATACAGTTTTCTGCACGCCTGCTTTTTGAACCAGTTCCTTCAGCACAAGAAAGATCATTACCCTTGTAAGCCTGCTACCCCGCCGGTTGAGGAATAAAATATCTTCTTCCCCCTTTTTTATCGGAACATGGCATCGGATATTGTTGCGGTAAATGTTGATGTATTTAATGGCATCAGAACCTATAGGCACCAGTCGTTCCTTATCCCCCTTCCCGATCACTTTGATAAAGCCAACATCCAGGAAAAGACAACTGATCTTAAGGTTTACCAATTCAGATACCCGCAATCCGCAACTGTACATTGTTTCGAAAATAGCCTTGTTACGTCCGCCTTCCGGTTTGCTGAGATCTATGGCCCCGATAATCGCTTCTATCTCTTCAAAACTCAATACATCGGGAAGCTGTCGCTTTAGTTTTGGTCCTTCCAGTAAAATGGTTGGATCTGCTTCACACAATTGTTCCAACTGGCAGTACTTGTAAAAACTCCTGAGCCCTGATATGATCCTGGCCTGCGAGCCGGCTGTCATACCCAATTCATTCACCCATTTGATAAATCCTTCCAGGTCTTTTAACTTCACTTCACCCGGAGTTTTTGTATCACTGGTATAAAGGAGGTAATCGGTCAGTTTATCAATGTCACGCAGGTAAGCCTCCACGGAATTATCAGCCAGTGAACGTTCCAGTTGCAACCATGCTTTGAATCCTTTTTTATAAGCCTCCCACATTATTCATTTATTTTTCCGGGAATGATTATACAAATTAATTAAACATTATTTTCGCCACTCAAAATATTTTAAAGCCATCACACGCATGCTTCCCGTAAACTTCAGGAGTTACCGCAAAAAACTTTCTCATTACAGATCAGCTTTTCGCAGGTTTTTGAATGCATCAGAAAAAAATCCGCCACGTGGCATCGACAACCTTACCAAAGTGGTTGAGCCGGAAGTATGGCAGGAAATTGATTGCCTCAGTTGTGCTAATTGCTGTAAGAAAATGACTCCCACTTTCACGAAGCAGGATCTGAAGCGTATATCAGCACACTTTAAACAAACACCGGAAGAGTTTACCAAACAGTGGCTGAAGAAAGACAGCAATAAAGACCTGGTAAATAAAACAGAGCCTTGCCAGTTTCTTAACCTGAAAGACAACAAGTGTTCTATTTATGAAATAAGGCCTGCAGATTGTGCAGGTTTCCCTCATCTCTCCAAACGCAAATGGGTTGAGTATGCCCACATCCACAAACAGAATATTGATTATTGCCCTGCCACTTTCAGAATGGTTGAAAAAATAAAGGCAATTGCTGAAGGCAGTAAATAACTGATTGCTTTGCTAAAGATATACGTCTTCTATTAAGAAGAATTTCGGGCTGCCGGTTTCATCCAGGTTGATGGCCAGTACATCGAACTGTACTTTTTTCCATTGTGGATTTTGCTGCAGAAATTCAACTGAACCATCGATTATGTTTTTCAGTTTCTTTTTATCTGCTTTTTCTTCGGGATAACCGAATACAAATGAAGTACGGGTTTTCACTTCTATAAAATGGAGTGTCCCGAGCCTGGAGGCAATGATATCAATCTCAGATTTTCCACATCTCCAGTTCCGGTGAAGAAGCTGGTATCCCATCTCGGTAAAATAAGCAGCAGCAAGGGTTTCGCCCTCGTTCCCGGTTTTCAGGTGACTGGCCATATACATGTTTACATCAGGGTTCGAATAAATACAATAAGGCGAACTCGAAAAAGGGAAATTTCTCCTTATTTTTGCGAAAATACCCATCAAATGAATAAAACGATCAATTACGGATTTATCACTGCAATTTTACTGATCCTTGCTGCTGCAACATCAAGGGTTGTTATGTATCCACATAATTTCAGCCCTATCATTGGTATGGCTGTATTTTCAGGTGCAGTAATAAAAGACAGGAGGCTATCATTCGCATTGCCGATCGTTTCCATGTTCCTTTCTGACCTGATGTTTGAAGTATTCAATATAGCACCGGGATTCTGGGGCTGGGGGCAATTGGTTGGTTACGGCATACTCGCCCTGATCACCGTTTTCGCATTTAACCTTAAAAAGATCAGTGTGTTGAATATCGCTGGATTTTCAATCGCTTCTTCTGTAATATTCTTCGTTTTATCAAACCTTTCATTTTTCCTGATCGACAATCCTGTTTATCATACTTACACACAGGATGCTGCCGGGTTTGTTGATTGTTATGTAAAAGCGCTTCCTTTTTTCCGTACTAGCCTGGTGGCCGACCTTGTATACAGTGGAGTTTTGTTCGGCGCTTATTACCTGGTTAATAATTTTGTTGCAAGGAAACAGGCTGTTGCCTGATATTTCCGGGAAACTTTTTTTAGTACAAATGATCTGTGATGATGATTGAACAAATCAATCGTTGATACCATTTTCGTAACCTATATCAACTTCAAGATCATTTCCATCTGCAGCAGAAGTAGCCAATTCATCGCAGCGGTTGTTGTAAGGATTATCAGCATGGCCTTTTATCCATACAAATTTCAGCTTGAATTGTTTCGACAATTGTTTGTATTGAAGCCAGAGATCTTTGTTCTTTTTTCCTCCTTTAAAATCAGTCCGGATCCAGTTATCAAGCCATCCTTTTGTTATTGAATTGATAACATACTGGCTATCGGAATAGATGGTAACCGGCAGTTCATTTTTTTTAAGAGCCTGCAAGCCGGCGATTACGGCGAGCAATTCCATCCTGTTATTGGTGGTGAGCCTGTATCCTTTTGATAATTCTTTTCGGTAATGCCCCGACATCATGATAACTCCGTAGCCCCCGGGGCCCGGGTTACCTCGGGATGAGCCATCAGTATAAATTGTGATCTCAGGCATTTACAGGGGGAGTTTACATCTTTTTGCCTGGAGTTTACATCTTCCCAGTGGAAGTTTACATCTCTAAGCCCTTTTTACTAAAGTTTCTTTATCCAAACTGAATTTTCTTCACTAAACCTGGAAAACCCCGATCTTTAGTTCCGGTATCTCAGGATTGTTATTGGCCGCTGCTATTCCCT
>JAFDXA010000120.1 GCA_018268185.1 Bacteroidota bacterium | reverse complement strand
GAAAAGATCATCAAAAACTAAGCATTACGCCACTTTATCAATGTATGTGTGACTACATCTAAAACTCAGGTTATGAAAAGAAAGATCAAAAATATTATATACAATATGCTCTTTGCAGGTATCGTGTTTTGTTTACCGGTACTCGGGCATGCACAAAGCAGGGATTGTGCCAACTCAGGATTTGAAAACAACAATTTTACCAATTGGACAGGCCTTATCGGAACATATACGGGGGCTTCCGATCTTAGTAATGTAAACTCAGGCTTAACGCTCAATGCAACGGCGCTGCCTTCAGCCCCGAGGATTACTTTAACAACACCGGGAGCTGATCCCAATGTACCCATACAAAGGGTGTACTCAGGTAGTTATTCTTTAAAACTGGGAAGCCAACTGGCACAGTCGAGAGCAGAAAGGGCTGTCTACACAGTACCCATTACAAACAACAATAAAATCTTCCGTTACAATTATGCCGTGGTCCTGGAAATTCCGAATGGCCACACGCCAGATCAACTTCCTTTTTTCTGGGCGAGGGTTATGGTAGGTAAAAATGTGATCTGTGAAACAGGTCGTAAAACCGCAGGTACCGGCGATCCGTTCTTCCAGGTTCAGAATGGTTTTTCGTTTCGTGACTGGGATTGCCAGGTTTGCGATCTGTCTGCCTATGTGGGTCAGAATGTAACGGTAGAATTTACCGTAGCATCCTGCAGCCCGGGTGCGCATTTTGGCTATGCGTACATCGACGGACTTTGTGAAGGTGCCAGCATCAATACAAGTTTTCACCTGAATAAAAAGACCTTTTGCCTCAATGAAGCTATTACCATGGATGCAACGGCCACTGTAGGTGAAAATTATTACTACCTCACACTTGAAGAATCTGACGCCAATGGCGGAAGACCTAACCCGGCATCAGAAATGATCCTTCACTTCCCGAATCAAACGATCGGCGTGGTAAACATTACGCAGATATTTCAGTCGAGGGGATTTGTATTCAAATGCAATACTTATTACCGGCTTAAACTGGCGGTGGGAAATACCTGCAGCGCCTGGAACGAAAATGTGCAGGTGATCTATATAACCTGCCCCAGAATAGAACTGGGGCCTGATCTATGCCTGGATTGTAAAGCTCCGCCGGTTTCAATAAGGATCGGAGATCCAACTGCCCCGGTTGCATCCAACTTACTGTATCAATGGAGTCCTGCTCAGGGTATTCAGAATCCTACGGCGCCTTATACGGCACATATACAGGGCTCAGTGAACTACCCGATCACCTATACCGTTACGGTAACTGATACAAGAAGCGGCTGTACCAATTCTGATAATATCACAGTGCGATGCAAAGTGGTTGATGCCAAACTGATCAAAGAAAGCACCTGCTGCGGCATCCGTATTTCCATTTCAGCACCGCATAATTATACCGATTCACATTGGTCGAACGGCGAAACGAATGTTGACTTTATTGAAGTGCATGAAGCGGGAACCTACAGCGTAACCTATTCCAATTCGTGCAGCAGTGTAACGGAAAGCGTTGTTGTTACACCGGAAGATATTGCGAACACAGAAAGGTATCATACCATCTACAATGAAGGCATGCATAATTATTATTCCAGTAGTTCTAATTATAATAGTTATAATGCTTTTTACATCATGCATGTGGAAGATCCGTTGCCCACATACGGTAACTATTTTGCAACGCAATACCGATTGGAGATATTCAACCGCTGGGGCGAAATGATCCGTGTTATTGAAGATGAGATAGACAATTGCCAGGGCTTTCAGAATCCTGCCATATTCTGGGATGGTACGGTAAACGGCACCCAGGTTCAGCAGGATGTGTACAATGCAAGACTTTATATAAAGAACTGCAGGTACAAAAATGACTGGAAACCTGTTATGGTAGACTACTGCGAAGAATGGGGTTACGACTGCCTGGATTATGATTGCCTTGGCGCAGCTTCTTTCCAGTGTGGATTCTTTAAAAAGGAATTCTGCGTATCATATTCTGACCTGCATTGCAAAGTTCAACGGCATGAATACATATTCCCGATCACGATCGTGTTTTGATATTGCAGCCTGGTAGCTGATTCACCGGCGATATGTGTACAACATGTCGCCGTTTTTTTATTCTGTTGGAAGTGAATGAGTATGAATTTATCAGAACCTCACCAAAGCACTGGCTTTCTTTTTCTTTCCGTTGAGCCGCCAGGCGGGACCTTCTTTAAATATCCTGATGGCTTCTTCACGGCATTTATCGCAAAGTGATTTGCCTGCAGTTATGTTTACGGGTTCTCCTTTTTCATTTACATCGAAGCTGATTGAGATCTCTGCTGATGAAGCATACTGATCAATGGCAGTTATCGTTTTAAGACTATCATTCACATACCTGTAAAATGCATCCCAGCCGTTCACAGGAATCGCATTGCTCACGGTGATACGTCTTTCATCAAAAGATTCTTTCTTCCTGCTTTTTTTCCAGGAATCACTTTCAATGTCTTTTCTTTTATCCTTGTTTGCCTGTGTAATTACAACTTCACTGAGTTTGGAATCAGCAGCCTGCAGCACAAGGATGTTAGAATCGGTATTGCTGCTTCTTAAACTTGCCAGCTGCGACTTATAACCCAAAGCGCTTACATCAACAAAAGCAACAGAATCTTTCTGGTCAAAGTCAAATTTTCCATCTGCATCAGTTAAAAAGCCTTTTTTTTCTCTCTGGTCGATAAGAGAAGCAAATGGAATAGGAGCGCCTTTACTATCAACCACACGTCCCTTGAATTTGGCCTGGCTGAACGATACAGGAATGTTTTTTACAGATATGCCCGGTAGTTTGCCGCTGAGGCCATTGTTCGCATTCATATTATTGTTGGCAGCTACGTTTGCGAAATTTTTAGCGCTGTCTGAAACTGTGAATTGGTAGGTTCCTTCGCCGTTGTTGGTCAGTGCGCCGTTGCTGGCAGCTAAAGTAGCAGTTGATCCATTGGCAACCGTATCTGTTATTGTGTAATTAGTTTCGGGTTTTGTGGCAGGTTCAGTGATCGTTATAGCAGGGTTATTGGCTGAAACAAGCGCTGAATCCAGCCCGGCGGTAACCATGCTATCAGCGTGTTGTTTTTCAGTTTTTACAATGCCTGCCAGTTCTTTGTCCTGTTCCGGGTATTTTTTGTGAAATACAAGCCAACCCAATCCACCACCAACAACCAATACCGCAGCCACTTTTGCAAACATGGCGAAAGGATTTTTATAGGGCCTTATTTGTTTAACGGCGCCGCTGTTTTTGCTGATCTCCTGTTTCAATGCATCAATATCGGCAACAGGTGTAACTGCATGTGCAAAACCTTCCAGCGCATCCGCCAGGAAAGGATCTTCAAGAGATGCTTTTTCGAGTGCATGCATTTCCTGTTCCGACATTTCACCGGAATGGTAACGCCTGAAATCTTCAGCACCATAATGTTTCATAAACTCATTTTCTTCACGCATCAGTCTGCCGCTTTTTTATCCATGCATATCTTTAAATTACGTTTCCCGTTCTGTATGTAACTCCTCACTTTGTTCCATTCAATGCCTGTTGCCGTTACGATCTCATTATAACATTTGCCCTGCAGGTAAAACAATTCCAGTACCGATTTCTGTTCATGCGATAACTGCCCGAGGCAATACGCAAGCTGGTTGAAATGCTCTTCCTTTTCCAGCATACCATTCAGATGCACCGTTTCTTCATTTTGCACAAGCGATATGTCAATTTGTGCTTTTGAAAATTTCTTATCCGACCTCAGCTTCATCAGGCAATGGTTCTTTGTTAACTGGTGTAACCAGGCCTTAAAATTACTGATCTCGTATTTATGCAGTTTGGTTACCAGTTCTTCAAAGATGTTCAACACGGCATCTTTTGCTTCCTCAGGATCTTTAAAGTACTTCAGGCAAACACCATATACAAGTTCCATGTAACGCTGGTATAATTCCGATAGTGATGCCATATTGTTGCCCGAGCGGTATGCCTGCATCAGCTCATTATCGGAAGCAGCGTTGGTTGATATGGTCTTTAAAAAAGGCACTTGGTCGAAATTAATAAAATGCAGATGCCGCAGGCGATGGAAAATGTTAATATACCCTTAATGGATAGAGCAACAAACCGGGCAAATGGCTGCACCGTTTCCGCCTTCACAATGCAAAAGAAAAAAAATATTCCTGAGATTTTATGTAATTGTTTAACCAGCTGCATCCAGCATAAAACTACAGTTATGAAAAAGTTTATCATGCTGCTGCTGCCGGTGGTATTCCTGGTAACAGCTTTTCACGAGAAAACAAGCAGGGTTATCAGGGGGATTGTTACAGATCAGTCGGGCAAGCCCGTTCCATTTGCATCTGTTCTTATTAAAGGAACATCAAGCGGGGCACAAACAGACGTGAATGGTAAATACAGTATCCGTGTGTCAAATGAAAATGCTGTACTGGTTTTCTCAGCCATTTCTTTTGAGAATATTGAAGAGAAAGTAAGCGGAAGGTCTGTGATCAATGTAACAATGGTTGCTAAATCAAACAGTCTCCAGGAAGTGATCGTTACATCCGCTTTTTCAACCAAGAGAACATTGCGTAGTACCAGTACTTCTTTTCTTTCGGGCAAGGTGGCGGGGATTCAGCTTAACACAGTATCACAAGGATCAACCTATGCTTTTTCCAATAATAATGATGGTATGAATACCATGAATACAGAAAGCTATGATAATATTGTTGAGAATAGTTTTCTGAAAGCAACAGACAACCCGCTCTCCACTTTTTCTATTGATGTTGATGGCGCTTCTTACAGCAATGTACGCCGCATGCTCAATGATGGAGAAATACCACCCGCCGGTGCAGTAAGGGTGGAGGAGATGATCAACTATTTCCATTACGATT
>JAFDXA010000011.1 GCA_018268185.1 Bacteroidota bacterium | reverse complement strand
GTTTGCAACCAGAAACTTACCAGAACACCTTAATTATCTATACTGCAATTAAGTAAGAAAACAAAAGAGACTGAAATCAGAAAACCTAACAACGGTTGTGCAACAGCCACTTGATAAAAAAGTGGAGCAAAAAATCAAGGCTTCATAAAAAAGCCTAAAAATTGCATCTACAGGCTAAAGGAAAACAAGTTCCATCAGTGGAATAAAGCCAAACGGTAGTGCGACTTACCAACAAAGAATAATACCTGGCAGCGAAGCATCTGTTTTCCTTCTTAACGCCTTCCGATCCAATTTTCTTAACGGCTTTTTTATGAGGCCATCGGAAGAGGATTTGCTGCCGTAAACCCAGGTTCAGTTCCCTGATGTTTAATACCGCATCCTTCAGCCACTTACTAGTTCATGTGACTCGAATCAAGGTTTGAGACTAACCTCTACCCACTATCCACTCGCCACTTCCCATCCCCCCCCTTCATCACAAACTCATCATCTCCTTAAACTTAACTGCCTGCCTGCGACTTACTTCAATTTTTTCGCCGCCTTTCAGGTCGAGTAACAAACCACCATTGAAATAGGGCTCTACCTTATCGATCATGCGCAGGTTTACAATGTGTTTGCGGTTGGCCCGGAAGAAAACTTTTTCATCCAGCCTGTCTTCAAGCGCATTCAATGATTTTAAAATAAGCGGCTTATTTGTTCCGAAGAAAACCTTGGCATAATTGCCTACGCTTTCAAAGAGGCGTACTTCAGCGAGTTTCACAAACCAGCAACGTTCGCCATCTTTTACAAATACCTGGTCGTTTTCCCCCAGTGTTCCCCTGTTCACACCGGCCAGCGATGCCGCCATTTCTTTTTCTTCTGCCTGTTGCAGTTTGTGCAATGCATCGGCGAGGCGCTTGGGTTCTACGGGTTTCATGAGGTAATCCAGTGCATTTACTTCAAAAGCCTTGAGTGCAAACTCATCATAAGCGGTGGTGAATATCACATGCGGCGCTTTTTCAAGCTCGGTAAGCATATCGAAACCTGTTTTACCCGGCATCTGTATGTCGAGGAAAACAAGGTCGGGAGAAAGATTCTCGATCTTATCAATTCCTTCATTTGCATTGGCTGCTTCTCCTATTACTTCCACTTCCGGAAAATCCTGGAGTAATTTTTTGAGTTCATTTCTTGCCAGTCTCTCGTCATCAATGATCAGCGCTTTGTGCATAGCGATGTATTTATGGTTTATAAAATATTTGATACAGGCATGGTTATCTTAGATTCAACCATGCTGCCGTTGATCTCGTGTATTTCAAACTGTGCCTTGCCCTGGTATAGAAGGTTCAGCCTGTCCTGTGTGCTTTTGATTCCGAAACCATTCTCCCGGGCTGTTGCATAGCCGTTGAGTTTCCCGGAATTTTGCACGATCAGTTCGTGGTGGTTTTCCCGGTAATCGGAAATGATCCTGATCAGTCCGCCATTGATTTGTTTGCTGATGCCGTGCTTGATCGCATTTTCTACAAGCGTTTGCAACATCATTGGAGGAATGGGCTGGTTGAGGGTATCTTCATCAATATCCATTTCCACCTGCAGCCTTTCTTCAAAACGCATCTGCTCAAGGGCGAGGTAATCTGTTACAATATCGAGTTCCTGTTTGAGCGGAACCGTTTCCATTTTCTCTGCCTGCATGCTGCTGCGGAGGATGTTGCTCAACTCGGTGATGGCAGTCCTTGCACGTTCCGGGTTCTCATCAACCAAGGCACGGATGCTGTTCAGTGCATTGAAAATAAAATGCGGGTTGATATGTGATTTGATGGTTTGCAGTTCAAGTGATTTTACCATTGCTTCCAGCCTCAGCGTATCGAGCTGCTGCCGGCGGTTTCTTTCGGTGTAATGGTACATGTAATAAAGCATGTTCCAGAAAAGTATCAGCCACATGGCATTGAAACTGCTGAGGAATAAACGTTGCGCCTTGCTGAATTTCTGCAGCCTTTCGGGGTTGTATTCAGCCAGCCTGTCGAGAAATTCAGAAGCAGATCCCAGGAACACCGAGAAAATAAATGTGAGGATGATGAGGTAGAACAACTGGTTCTTCAAGGGCTTCTCCATCACTTTGAGGTAATGGATAACCATGCGCATGATATGTGTTATGATAACACCGGCGATACAGGTGGCCACGAGGCTTTTGAAATAAGCACTCACCGGGTCGCCGAAAGTGGTTACAAAAAAAATGCTGATGGCAATATTAATTGACCAGCCGATTATCTGGCACCACCAATATCTTGATATGTTTTTTAGCATCTCCATACAAAACTAAACAGCTTTACGGGTTTTGGTAAAGCTGTGTGATTAATGGCTAAATGCCTTTGTAAAAGGAAAATGACTGTTGCAACAATAATTGCTATTTTTTTAACAGTTTGAAAGCATGCATCCAGTCGTTTTTGAGGAAACCTGTAATGCACCATAAAATGCACAGGGGTTCAATAGCACGGGCAGCTTCAACAGTTCCCATGTCTTCCGATTCCCACCCGAATCTTTCCAGGATCTCTGCTACTTTTTGTTTGGCGCCGGCATCGTTACCACAGATGAACATGGTGGGTTTTTGACCCTGGAGCTCGGGCTTGTACATCAGCGCATTGCCAACGCTGTTGAATGCTTTTACAAATTTTGCTTCCGGAACGGCTTTTTGCAGTTGTTCCATAAAAGACTCCTCTATTGTTGTAAAGAAGCTAAGTACGCCGTTCACCGGTGGTTTTTCTGCAATGGGGTTGGTGGCATCAATGATTACCTTGCCGGCCAGGTTTTGTTTGCCGGCCAGTTCAATGGCATTCATGGTAACAGAACCTTTTGTGGCAAGCACCAGCAATTCGCCAAAAGATGCAGTAGCTGCAAAATCACCTGCCTGACCGCCGGGATTTTCTGCCAGCCATTTTACCACTTCATCTTTGTTGGGGTTGCGGCTGCCCAGGGTTACCTGGTGCCCTTCTTTGAGAAATGCTGTTGCCAGTACACGGCCTACCGCGCCGGATCCGATTACGCCTATTTTCATAATTGTTTTTTTATATTGAAAAATACGATTTAGAATGCTATTCGATACGATTTACCATTCCCAGAGCCTTGTTTCGTGTTACACGAACCAAGTTTTGATATTTTCTTTTTTGCTTCTCCGAAAAAGAAACAAAAAGGAGCCCGCCATCGATGACAGCCCGATGGCGGCTGGTTCCCTGATTAAGCTTTTGTACTACTGTAAACTCAGGTTCGGTTCCCTGATGTTTAATACTGCATCCTTCGGCCACTTATTGGTTCATATCACAAATACCAATGCTTGATTTTTTTAAATACACTATGCAGTAATTTCCGGTATAGAAAATTACGATTAATATGGCTGCATTTGTTAAAACAGATTTAGGCGATTAATGTTTAGTTTTACAAACAGAAATCAAGTTGTATGGCCAATCCCAATTTAAATGCCGGTAAAGACTTCATGCAGCCTGCCGATGCCGTTTTTGAGAACAGCATCCGGCCCGGCATGATCAATGAATTCAGCGGGCAGCCACAATTGATTGAGAACATCAGCATTTTCATCAAAGCATCAAAACTTCGTGGGGAAGCGCTGGATCATATCCTGTTTCATGGCCCTCCCGGGCTCGGTAAAACAACCTTATCAAGGATCGTTGCCAATGAAATGGGGGTGAGCATCAAGGAAACCTCGGGACCTGTGATAGAAAAGCCGGGCGACCTGGCGGGTTTGCTCACCAACCTGGAACCCAACGACGTACTTTTTATCGATGAGATACACAGGTTGAGCACGGTAGTGGAAGAATATCTTTACGCAGCCATGGAAGATTACCGCATCGATATTATGATCGACAGCGGTCCCAATGCAAGAAGTGTGCAGCTTACGCTGAATCCGTTCACGCTGATCGGCGCCACCACCCGCAGCGGGTTGCTCACAGCGCCTTTGCTATCGAGGTTCGGCATCAAGGCCAGGCTTGAATATTACGATTCGGAAACACTGAAAAATATCCTGTTCAGAAGCGCGGGCATACTCAATACAAAGATCACCAGCGATGCCGCCAGCGAGATCGCCGGAAGAAGCCGCGGTACACCCAGGATCGCCAACGGCCTGCTGAGGCGTGTGCGGGATTTTGCGCAGGTACTAAGCAATGGTGTGATCGACATGGGCATTACCGAACATGCGCTGCGTGCGCTGAATGTTGACCAGCATGGCCTCGATGAAATGGACAACCGCATCCTGTCTGCCATCATAGATAAATTCAAGGGCGGACCTGTTGGCATTACCACCATTGCCACAGCCGTTGGGGAAGAACCCGGCACACTCGAAGAAGTATATGAACCTTTCCTAATCAAAGAAGGATTTATCCAACGTACGGCCCGGGGCAGGGAAGCAACTGCCAAAGCTTATGAACACCTGGGAAAGAAGCAGGGCAATATTGGTTTCAGCGGGAGTTTGTTTGCGGAGTAGGGGATGTGGTAATTTGATAATTTGGAATGAGCCGGTTTGAAAATGAGTGGGTGGGATTTACTGATAACCCATGAACCGCACTTATTGGTGATACTATTTTTGCTACTGTAAATGCATTGAAAAGAGTATGATTTTTCAATTCTGAGCAAACAGCAAAAACCTCCAAAGGTTCAGCAAAATCCGATATTGCCGCTTCGGCAATATTAAAATTCCTACATTTAATTTATCCATATTTTTAGTTAATCGTTAAAAAAAATCTTTCTTTCGTTTTTGAGCTTGCACCAATACGATTATAAAATTTTATAGCTCTGGTATTAAAAGCAGGTGTTTGCCACTGTATTAATGAACATCCTAACCTTTTTCCCTCAATTTTTATTTCTTCTATTAATTTTTCTCCTAAGCCAAAACCCCTCCATCCTTCTTTTAAGAATAAACAATCCATATAAATATAATAAGCTGCCTCCCATGTAGAAAACTGTGACATATAAGTTGTATAACCAATAAGCTTTTTATCTGCCTCTACAACCAAGCAGAGTAAAGAAGGAGTGTCATTAAAAAGACACTCTTCAAGTAATTGCTCTTTATGTAAGGTGTTATATTCCGTTTTTTCATATTGGGCATGTTCCTTACAGAGAATTACTAATTCGGTTAAATCTTCTTTTTTAACATGTCGTATTTTCGGGTGTATGGTTGTCATAATAGCCTACTAAAATTATCATTTATATATTTTTTAAAGTCTGGATTTGGAAACTTTTTTAAAACATTTTCCGTCCAAGAGAATTTTTCAAAATTTATTATTTCGAGCTCCCAAATGCAGGCAACAAGTCCGTCACCAGATATTCTATTAAAAATATCTGAATTTGAATACTCTGAAAAAAATACATTTGAGTTCAACATATTCTGACCAACCCACCAATTGATAATGGAGAAAATTCCTTCTGTTCCAAAATGAATGATTAAAAATCCTATTTTGTCTGTAGTACTATTAAAACTATTTTTCAAATTTAGCCAATTGGGTAATTCAGTATTAATAGCATCAAAGGTTTCTGGCTTTATTAAATTGTTGTCTTTGGTAATTGTATAAACTTTAATTGTCCAGTCATCTATTATTAAAATTTCTTTAAAGTTAATTTGTCTTGGTTGGTACATATACTGTCGGTTTAGCATTAAACATAATGCTGTTGTCGGCTGCAGGCAATCGTCTACTTTTTTTTCTTTGCTTTGATCAAAATTTTTGTACCCTGCCTAACTTCAAAATTATCTACAATTCCGTCATTGTTTGTGCTTAAGAATGTACACTTGTCATTTGGTGATGAGGCAAGATAAAATGTGTCAAGTGCTGTTGCAAACATTTTTTCAGATCTTCTTGCTGTCAATTCAAGGGTGTTATTCTTTTTGGTGATTGTTATTTTCATTTCAGGGGTTTCACTAAAATACTCTCCAGCATATTTGTCAAGTAATGTGTCAGGAACTGCAACTAATTTTCTTACAATTGGGTTATAAAAATTTTTCCAACCGTAAGTATTAGCAATGCTATTTAGAATTTCATAAATAAGAGGTTTGCCATTGTTGGGATATGAATTTGTAAGAATTACAACCCCTTTGCCTGTTGCAAAACTTCCATAATACAATGCTCTATAACCATAACTTTCGCCATCGTGCCAAAAATATTTTTCTCCACCTTTTGTGTCAATAGCAGTACCCAAAGCATAGAAAGAGTTTTCCAAAGGAGGTGTTAGCATTTCTATTGCTTCACTCTTACTTAGTATTGATACTTTATTATTTTTTAGGGATGCTTGAACTGAAAGTATGTACTTTGCAATATCAGTAGCAGTTGTCCAAAGTCCACCTGCTGCTTGCTCTGGGTAAATGTAGAAAGTTCCTTTTACCACTTTCATTTCCTGGTCGTATGCAAAAGCATAGTTTTTATATTTTGAGTTAAGTGGTTGCGAGAAAGTGCTTCTAGTCATTTTTAGAGGCTTTAGGACTAAGGATTGCATTAAGCTGTCATAATTTTTGGAAATATTGTCGTCTAGAATTTTTCTAATGATTGTAGTGCCACCACCGGAGTATTCAAACTGTGTACCTGCCGTAATTATTGGTTCGACTGCTTCATTATTTGCTGGTCGCTGGCCATCTAAAATTTGATTAATTGTTGGTAAGGCGTCAGTTGTTGAATATCCAATAAAACCGTGAACATTTAACCCTGCTGTATGACTAAGTAAATTTTTAAGTGTTATAGTTTTATCTTTTGAAAACTCATTATCGGGGAATGTCCAGGTTTTTAAATAAGTTCTTATGTCTTTATTTAGTGTGAGTTTTCCAAGCTTTGATAATTTCATAATGCCCAAAGCATTTATTGATTTGCTTATTGAAGCTGCTTGATACAAAGTGCTGGTGTTTGCAAGTCTTTTATTTTCAACGTCTGCAAATCCATAGGCCTTTGCCCACTCAATTTTTCCATTGTTGATTAAGGCAATGGAAACAGAAGGGACTTTATAAAATTTCATTCTCTCAACAATATTGTAATGATGCAAAATGCTATCAGCGAAAATTATTTCTTTTGATTCAGTTAACCCATTTTCAAATTCAGTCATTTTATTTGTCTGCCCAAAAGAGATACTAAATGATATAACTGATATTAGTGCAATTGGTATTTTTTTCATTGTCATACTTTTTGTAAACATAAAGAGCAGAAAAAGAAATTGAACTGACTATTACACAGATGGTAAAAATTAGTTGTAGTATGAAGGGTTGCCAATTTTGTAGGTTGGCCAATTTGCTTGCATACGTTCGGGCATTGACGCAAGCTGGGAATAGTTGTGCTGTCAGCCCGGTTGTAAATGCTTATTAAAGATGAGAAATATTAACTAAACCGCAAAATTAGCCGGCAGCACAAGGAGCGTAGCCAAAACTGCCGGCGGATTGTTAATCTGTCAAGCCGAGATTACTTCCGTCCGCCCAGTTTGCGTACAATGCTGTTGTTGTACGATGCTATGCGACCTTTGCATTTAATGCTTTGATAGACTTTAAAACTGCACCTTTTGCAGACATCTCTTCTTCAATATCAAAATCATCTTGTAGTCCAAGCCAAAACTTTGCTGAATTACCAAAATATTTACTCAGGCGCAAAGCTGTATCAGCTGTGATTCTACGATTACCTTTGAGAATTTCAGAAATTCTAGTTTGAGATATTTCAATATCTTTCGCAAGCTTGTAGGCTGTGATATTAAAAGGTATTAGAAATTCTTCTGAAAGAATTTCACCGGGATGAATATTTTTAAGCTTGGCCATTTTATTGTTTTTAATGATAATCAATTATTTCGACTTCAAATGCATTTCCAGCATTCCATTTGAAAATGATTCGCCATTGATCATTTATTCGAATACTGTAAAACTCTTTTAGTTTCCCAGACAATTTTTCCAGTCGATTCGCAGGAGGAATTCTTAAATCGGCGATATCTACGGAGTTATTAATCATTCTTAGTTTTCGTCTTCCAATATTCTGAATTTCAATTGGAAGCTTTTTAACTCTATTTCCATTCCAAACTTCTTTAGTTTCTGAATTGCCAAAAGATTTGATCATACTACTGTCTTAAGTTACTAACGCCAAAAGTAAGTAATTTATTAGAGGCTAGCAAATTTTAAGAAACTGTTAGCTTCAGCCAACGTACGTGCATTGACGCAAGCTGGGAATTTATAACTCGTCAGCCTGGTGAAAATGCCTATTAAAGATGAGGAATTTTAACTAAACCACAAAGCCAGCCGGCAGCACTGGGAGCGTAGCCAAAACTGCCGGCGGATTGTTGTTCTGTCAAGCCGATTTACTGAAGATTAATAGTGAATTGTTGTTGAGATTATTTCCGTCCGCCCAGTTTGCGTACAATGCTGTTGTTAGCGGTAATTGGCTCATTTATTCTTTTCTGAAAATAGATAGAAAGTGAAGTATTTTTCCTTGCGTTTCAAAAGAATCCGGGTAAGAGTCACCTTTTAGATTATAACAAATTATCAGTTGATTATTTTCAATTTTAAATATTGCTTTGAATTGCCTTCCACTATTTACTCCTTCTTTACCAATAATGTCAATCTTATCTTCATTTACTCTAATAATACCTTTGTCGACACTTTCAGCGATTAAAGTATATGAACTGTCTGAAATAATTAGCTTTTG
The DNA here is from genome assembly GCA_018268185.1 of Bacteroidota bacterium. Lineage (GTDB taxonomy): Bacteria > Bacteroidota > Bacteroidia > Chitinophagales > Chitinophagaceae > Ferruginibacter. The sequence goes on along the minus strand of JAFDXA010000011.1, from coordinate 5,370 downwards.
TTTTTCATAGAAAGCAATGGGCATATCTTTTCCTGACATTTGTTGTTTTATTGGAATCCATGTGCCGTTAAGTTGACTTGAAATTGCTGAAGTTACTTTAGTTGACTTACAACTTATGATAAGAAGAGCAAATAAGGCACTGAAAAAGAGTCGCATTGATTATAGTTTAGATAAATTTCAAGGCGGCGTAAAAATTTCATACAACGTTCGAGCATTGACGCAAGCTGGGAATAGTTGCGTTGTCCGCCCGGTTGCAAATGCTTATTAAAGATGAGGAATTTTAATTAAATCGCAAAGTTAGCCGGCAGCACTAGGAGCGTAGCCAAAACTGCCGGCGGCGAGATTACTCGTCAAGCCGATTTACTGAAGATTGGTAGTGAATTGATGTTGAGGTTACTTCCGTCCGCCCAGTTTGCGTTCAATGCTGTTGTTATACGAAGGCACTAAAATTACCAAAGCAACTTTACCTTGTAACTATCAAACTGTTTGTCTTTCGAGATAAGGGTAAAGCTATTATTTACTGCTTGGGAAATTAATATTCTATCAAATGGATCTCTATGATGGAATTTAAGTTTAGACAAGATTAAAATGTCTTCGAAAGTAATCGGGAGAATTTGAAAACTATTATTTAGTATTTGTTCGCTAAGTGCTTGAAGTGGCATTTTCAATTCCAGTCTTTCTAGACTGATTTTTATTGCGATTTCCCACAAGCTAGCAATGCTAACGAAATTTATGGCTTCAGTAGATTCAATAGCTTTTCTTGCTTTGGTAGAAAGATTTTTATCTCCATTTAGAAACCATATTAATGTGTGAGTGTCCAGTAAATAATTCATTCTTATTGATAATCTTTAAAGTCATCAATCGGCATGTCAAAGTTTTTACTCATTTTGAACATTCCTTTGGCACTTCCGAATTTAGGCTTACGTTTTGTTGACTTCTTATTTTTATTCATTAAAAAGTCAATAAAGTCTGAAACTTCAGATTTTATATTATCAGGTAATTGTGCAAGTTTACTATATAAAAGAATATTGTCCATACTAATATTTTATAAAAACAAATCTACTAAATTTTTCGGTGAAATGGATTTTCAAACTGCTTTCGTATAACGTTCGAGCATTGACGCAAACTGGGAATAGTTGCGCTGTCTGCCCGGTTGCGAATGCTTATTAAAGGTGAGGAATTTTGACTAAACCACAAAGCCAGCCGGCAGCACTGGGAGCGTAGCCAAAACTGCCGGCGGTTTGTTTAGCTGTCAAGCCGATTAGCTGAAGATAGGTAGTGAATTGATGTTGAGATTACTTCCGTCTGCCCAGTTTGCGTTCAATGCTTTTGTTAGCTGCGTGCGGCTATTTGAGCAACCATCCCTTTGTAATTAAAGTGTTTCGACATTTTGGGCAAAACTCTTTTTCATCGTCTGTTGGATTACCGCCTTCAGCGTCTCTCATGAAGCAAGTTTTTTCAGGGCAATGATCTAATCCAGCCGTATGACCTAGTTCATGTATGCATACTTTAAAAAGTTGTTCGCTTATGTTTTTCTGCTTTAGGCGAAAAGTAGAGACTATACAAGATTTTCCAGGTCGATAGCCAAGTCCCATAACTCCCCAGTCTTTAATTTCCCCATCTGTCGTGCTGATATCTTTAGTTGTTATTCCAAGTGTAATTATTGAATCAGGAGTTATGTCTCGCAAAAATCTTATAAGAGAATCAGCTCTATACCTATTTCGGGGTCTGTAAAAGGCTGACTGAGGTAACTTAATTGGGTCTCTAACATTTATAAAAGGGTAAACGGTATTTATTTGGATAACTAGCTTTTTAGTTAAATCTTCAGGAAAATCTTCGAATGGTTGAATATTTAAGGCAACATGTCTTTCTCGTTGTATTTGCTGTTTTGTATGACAGGAATTGTTTAAGAGAAGAATTATGATTAAAATAAATTGGGATCGTTGTTTCATGAGCTGTAATGATAGCTAGCAGCTAACGTTCGAGCATTGACGCAAGGTGGGAATAGTTGCGCTGTCCGCCCGGTTGTAAATGCTTATTAAAGATGAGGAATTTTGACTAAATCACAAAGCCAGCCGGCAGCACTGGGAGCGTAGCCAAAAAACTGCCGGCGGATTGTTGCTCTGTCAAGCCGATTTACTGAAGATTGGTAGTGAGTTGTTGTTGATATTACTTCCGTCCGCCCAGTTTGCGTTCAATGCTGTTGTTAACTGCAGTTTTTATTCCGTGATTCTATTTTTTAAATCCATTTGAACGTGCAATATTCTTTCGATTTCAAGTGTTCCTTTTTGTATCACTCGGTAGAATATAATATGCTGCCCAATTCTAAAGCCAAATATTTCTTTATCAATTTCAGGGAAGTGTTTTCCAAAAATCTTTGAATTGGCTAATTCTTGACACGAGTCTAGAAGTAAATTATAATATTTGTCAGCCTGTTTTTCTGACCATGCATCGAAAGTGTAATTCCAAATATTCGAAAGATCTTCAACTGCTTTATTTGAAAGTATATAACTAGCCATTTTTTCTCTTGGCTGATTTTAGTTTAGCGAGATGTTTTTTTGCATCAAAATTTTTAGCCGCTCCGCTATTTATACCTTCTTGAATAGCATTTTTTAAAGCAATAATTTTACTTTCTTCTTCTTCTAGCAATCTAAGGCCGGCACGAATAACTTCACTTGCGTTTTTAAACCTGCCAGCTGAAACTTTACTATCTACAAAGTTTTCGAAGTAATCGCCCAAGGCAACCGATGTATTACGTCCCATAATATGAATTTTGGTAAAGTTACCAATTTTTGGTAATAATAAAAATTATTCGAGAGTTTTTTATAAAGAAGATGACGATTTAAAAATTGCAGTTAACGTTCGAGCATTGACGCAAGCTGGGAATTTGTTGCTTTGTCAGCCCGGTTGCAAATGCTAATTAAAGGAACGAAAGTTTTCCGAAACCACAAAGCGAGCCGGCAGCACTAGGAGCGTAGCCAAAACTGCCGGCGGCTTGTTTATCTGTCAAGCCGATTTACTGAAGATTGGTAGTGATTTGACGGTGATTTCACTTCCGTCCGCCCAGTTTGCGTTCAATGCTGTTGTTGTAAGCAGCCCTGCATTTCTACTTAATTACTGCTCCAAAAAATAATAGGTATTCGCAAGTGTTGCTAAATACTGGCTTAAATGGCCTTGACTCGCAGTATCAATTCTACCTTTTATGGTAACCTTCACTCCTCGCTTTTCAGAAATCTTTAGCCAAGTGCTATCAGCTATCACAAAGTCATTGCTAAAGTCTACCCAAAATGCTCGTTTTGAATTCGAGTTTATTTTATCTTCATAGATGGCAGATTCTTCAAATGCTGAATAATAAATGCCTGTTGTTTCTATATATTCCCCTTGCAGATTTTTGTAATCATCGATTAATTGCCTCAGTGATATCTTTTTTGTCTTGATACTTGTGTCATATTTGGGGATTGAGAGGAATATTCGAGGCGATGTCTTGCATGCCCATAAATTAATGGTCAATATTAAAACAATAAAAGTAACATAGCTCTTCATATAGGGTTGCTTACAACGTTCGAGCATTGACGCAATCTGGGAATAGTTGCGCTGTCCGCCCGGTTGCAAATGCTTATTAAAGATGAGAAATTTTGACTAAACCACAAAGCTAGCCGGCAGCACTAGGAGCGTAGCCAAAACTGCCGGCGGCGAACTTACTCGTCAAGCCGATTTACTGAAGATTGGTAGCGAGTTGATGCCGAGATTACTTCCGTCCGCCCAGTTTGAGTTCAATGCTGTTGTTATAGGCAGGCTTGGCTACAGTTTAATCTTGTGAATTGTGCAATAGTATCCGGGATCGCAAAAGTAGTCAGGCAAAGTAAAAAGATATATGAGTCCTTTTTGAGCTTTTTTTCTGTCTTCTTTTGTGGGAGCTCTATAAACTATCGGCATAATGTGATCTGTATGTCCGTCGATACAAGAAGGTTTGCCGTCTAATATACACTTACCAGAATAAAATAAATTGAAAAAATCATAATCTTTATAAGATATAATATTGATGCTATCGTGCCAACTTCTTCTATATCCGGTTGCATGGATCGCGATAGAATAAAGGCCTGGATTAACATTTTTGAAAGTGAAATTTCCTAAAGAATCGCTATTTGTTTTGGCGATTAGTGAGTTTCTGAAATACAAGTAAATATTAATTTTATCAACTTTCAAAGTTGAATCAAGGCTAAAAAGGCGACCTTTAAAGGAAGCCTGAGAAAAACTTTGGCTTGCAAAAAAAAGCGGTATTAAATAAATAATTTTTTTCATTGCAAAATCGAATTGTTCAGAAAGCTTGCCTATAACGTTCGAGCATTGACGCAAGCTGGGAATAGTTGCGCTGTCCGCCCGGTTGCTAATGCCAAATAAAGATGAGGAATTTTAACTAAACCACAAAGCCAGCCGGCAGCACTGGGAGCGTAGCCAAAACTGCCGGCGGGTTGTTTACTCGTCAAGCCGATTTACTAAAGATTGGTAGTGAATTATTGCTGAGATTACTTCCGTCCGCCCAGTTTGCGTTCAATGCTGTTGTTGTAGGCAGTTTTGCAGTCATGAAGTTAATGTTCGTAAAATCGAGTTATATCAACTATGAATTTTGAGTTTCATTATCCTCAATGTCAAGCTTCCAATAAATGTCGTCAAACAACTTGAAAACCAAAGCCAATAACCCAACCCTACTTTTTTTATCGGGTTATAATGTCCTGCTTCATTTTCAATTACTGTCTGAAATGTCAAAAATGAAATAGCAAATAACAAGGCTATCAAACTAAAAAGCCAAGCAAATTTCTTATTTCTTATTAATAAAATCCAGCTAAGAATCAAAAATGGGTTTGCCAACCAAGCAATTGTAGCCCCGCCTGATAACATAGCAAGCCAACCGACTAAAAGCGCTTCTATAGAAGTTCTACAACCATTAACTGTACAAAAGCAAATATTGGAAAGCGAAAAGACAAAAAGTCCAATCCCAAGAATTAGTATAATAGTCTTTAGTCTGAAGTTTTCATTAACCAATATTTCTTCATCATCTGAAAATGGCATATTGAGAAATGTCCTTTAGTTGCAATTAATAATGGGGTGTCAAATAAAATTGCTTACAACGTTCGAGCATTGACGCAAGCTGGGAATAGTAGCGCAGTCCGCCCGGTTGCAAATGCCAAATAAAGATGAGAAATTTTAACTGAACCGCAAAGCCAGCCGGCAGCACTGGGAGCGTAGCCAAAACTGCCGGCGGTGAGGTAACTCGTCAAGCCGATTTACTGAAGATTGGTAGCGAACTGAAGCTGAGATTACTTCCGTCCGCCCAGTTTGCGTTCAATGCTGTTGTTGTAAGCAGTTACT